>JAUWSR010000122.1 GCA_030609975.1 Acidobacteriota bacterium
AGCAGCACAAAGATGACGATACGGATAGCAATGGTATAACCGGCCATCACCTGGCTGCCGAAGACAGAGATGATCCGGACCATGCCGATCCAGCTGGAGGTGGCGATAAGGGACTGGCCGATCCCACCTAAGGAAATGCGAAAAAGCCGGGCCATGACACCCAGATCGAGTTTTAGGTGCCGCAGATGCAAGCTAACGCGTTTATTCCCCCAAAAGAGTAAATAAAACTGGTAAAGTATGGCGATTCCCCGGCCGATGTTGGTTGCGATGGCAGCACCAGTGATGCCCAACTCAGGGAATGGCCCCCATCCGAAGATCAAGCAGGGATCCAGGAAGATGTTGATGATGTTGCCCAACCACAGCACCCGCATGGAAATGGCCGCGTCTCCGGCGCTGCGGAAAACGGAGTTGATGATGAAGAGCAGCATGATGATGACATTGGTGCCCAGCATGATGGTGGTGTACATGAAATATTTCGTAGTGATCTCTGTGGATGCTCCCATGAGCCTCAGAATATCCGGAGCAAACAGGATCCCGGGAATGGATATCAGCAGAGAAACTGCCACTCCTGCAATAATAGCTTGGGTAGCCGCTATGGCTGCTCCTTCCCGGTTTTTCTCCCCGATACGCCGGGAAACCAGAGCCGTAGTCGCCGCACTCAATCCCATGGCCAGAGAATAGATGATGGTCATCAGAGATTCAGTGATCCCCACCGTAGCGACGGCTTCGGACCCGAGCTTGGACACGAAAAAGATATCCACAACCGCGAACACAGACTCCATGATCATTTCCAGCACCATGGGAAGGGCCAGGATGAAGATGGCTTTACTTAGTGTCCCTGTAGTGAAATCCCTCTCCGTCCCGGCAAGGGCCTCTTTGACATCCTTCCAGACACCATTCAGGGTCGCGTTTTGCAGTAGGGTGCGCAGATTTATGAGTGGAGGAAAGTTGCGCAGTCGTCGATACATTGTTCTTCCCTTATGGAACCCCAATTCTGGAGTGGTCTTTCTATGAATCTACGCATTATACCAAGGAAAGTTTCCTTTGCAAGGTTTTATTCTCTGTAGGCCCGCTACTTTACGGACCCTGAAACCAAGAACATAAGAATTCGTAAGTAATGATGGTGAAGCTTTTCAAATCCGCGGTTTCGGTCTATACTTGAGGAGAGGCAAGATGCCTGGTATCATGTCAAAAGTAAGAATGATATAATCAGAGTTTGATTAGGTCATACATCATGTTTAACTTCAAGAAATTGCTAATTGAGCCTGGAATAGCATCCGCGTCAGTTTCCAAACAAGAAGAGTTCGGGAGGGTTCAGGTTGCTACCTGCGTGATCCTGCTCGAAGTGGCTACTGCAGACGATGAGATCAGCAACGAGGAGAAATCCACCATAGCCGAGATCCTCATGCACAAATTCCAGCTCCCCCAGGATGCGATCGATGAACTCATGGAACTGGCTGCCGAAAAGCGAGAGGCTAGTGTTGGACTGTGGCAGTTCACTAATTTGATCAACGAGACTTTTTCCCGGGAAGAAAAGATGAAGATTTTAGAATCTACCTGGGAAGTCATATACGCCGACGAAAGGTTGGACAAATACGAAGACTACCTCATCCGCCGCCTGTCCAAGCTGCTCCGCCTCCACCACGAGGAGATGATCGCGGCCAAGCTCAAGGTGCGCGGCAAGGTCGTGGTTTCTTAATCCCTTGACTCCTCGGGGATACAGGGCAACTTATTCTCCCCTTGTCACGTATATATACATGATTATCCATGATGTCATTGCGAGCTCCCGTAGGGAGCAAAGCAATCTCAATTTGATCTAGAATGATCGTTTTCTCAATGAGACTATTCAGCTTAGAATACTGCTGCACCCTCACGTAACAATCAGACTGTAATCAGGAGTAAATCTCATGCTAAAGAATTTTTTAAAAGTAGCCATAAGAAACCTTTGGCGCAAAAAATTGTTTTCCGCCATCAATATCATCGGCCTCTCGGTTGGAATGACCTGTTTTTTCCTGATCGCCGTCCATGTCAAGGATGAATTCTCCTACGATAACTTTCATAAAAACGGAGACAATCTCTATCGCGTCGCTTTGGAGAGGATCTACCCGGACAACATCGTCTTCTATGCCATCATACCCCATACTATCAGCGAAGCCATCCTGAACGACTTCCCTGAGGTCGAACGGATGACGCGTTTCATAAGCGCAGGGGCCCAAGCGGTCGTCTTCCGTTATGGAGATACCCGTTTCGAAGAAGATAAGATTTTATTTGCCGACTCCAATGTGTTCGAAATGTTCGACCTGCCCCTGCTGGAAGGAGATCCAGCGCAGGTCCTTTCCAGCCGGAACGGACTCGTCATGACGGAAGCCACTGCCAAGCGCTATTTCGGGGATGAGGAAGCCCTAGGCAAACGCATTGAAACCCCGCAGGGAGAATTTCTGGTTTCAGGTGTCTGTGCAAATTTGCCCAAGAATTCACACATGGAGTTTGATTTTATAGGAGCTTTGGAACTTTTACCCTTTCTTCGCCAGCCGAACTATATTACTTTCACCGTCTATACCTACATTCAACTAAAGGATGGTACCGATCCCAAGTTGATAGAGGACAAGCTTCCAGGACTGGTGGAACGCTACGCAGCCGGTCCCATCCAAACCAGCGCCGGTATTTCCTACCAGGAATATGTAGCCGCTGGTAACGGCTACAATTACTTCCTGCAACCCATCCAAGACATCCATCTTCACTCTCATTTGACCAATGAGATCAAACCCAACGGCAATATTCTCTATGTATATATATTGAGCGCGATTGCGATTTTTTTAATTGTCATCGCTTGCATCAACTTCATGAATTTAGCCACAGCCCGCTCGGTCTCCCGGGCCCGTGAAGTGGGGATCCGCAAGATCGTGGGATCTCTGCGCGGTTCGCTCATCCGGCAGTTTTTGGTGGAGTCGATCATCCTAAGCTTCATCAGCATGCTGGCCGCTGGAGTATTCGTTACGCTCATCTTACCGATGTTCAATCTGCTGGCTAGAAAACAGCTGGAGATCGATTTTATCCGCGATCCCTTTAACCTAGCGTTGCTCCTGGCTATGGGTCTAATCGTCGGGATTTTAGCAGGAAGCTACCCAGCGTTTGTCCTATCATCCTATAAACCGGCAACCGTCTTGAAAGGACGGTTCTCAACCTCTCGTAAAGGGAATCGTTTGAGAAATTCTCTTGTCGTCCTACAGTTCGCCATTTCCATTATCTTGATATCCATGACTCTTGTCGTCTCCCGGCAGATGGATTTCATGCTGAACAAAGACCTGGGATTCAGCAAGGAAAACCAGATCGTAGTCGAGCGCGCTTATGCCCTGGGGCCTCAGGCGGAAGCCTTCAAACAGGAGCTTCGCAGCCTGCCTGGAGTGGTAGAAGTGGGCGCATCAGACACTACCGTGCAAGGGGGATTCTATCCCGGTGTCATGTTCCAAACCGAGCAGGATTCAGAGATCAAAACCACTCGGGGAATGACACTGGATGATGATTTTATTGCCACTGTCGGCTTGGAGATCAAAGAGGGCCGCGGTTTTGCCAAAGAATTCGAGGACAGCTTCAATGTTATCATCAACGAAGCCGCCATCCGCGAGTTCGGCTGGAATGATCCTCTGGGGATGAAGCTCAAGCGCATCGGGGATCCTGAAGAACTGGTTGGCGACTATACCGTGATCGGAGTAGTGAAGGATTTCCACTACAACTCCCTGCACGAGGATATCGATTCCTTTGTTTTGTTCAGATTCCCTCCTAACCAGCGTTTTATTCCCTACCTGACCGTTAAGATATTGGCAGAGAATCCCGGTGCGACTGTAGCCGCTATTGAAAATATATGGGGTAAATTCAACTCACAGGAACCGTTCAGTTATTACTTCCTGGACGACATGCTGGCCGACCTCTATCGCAACGAACAGACATCGGGACAGATCTTCGGCATTTTTGCCATCCTGGCCATCATGATCGCCTGCGTAGGCCTGTTCGGACTTTCCGCCTATATGGCTGAGACACGGACTAAAGAAATCGGCATCCGCAAGGTCCTAGGTTCAAATGCCTCCAAGATCGTAGTGCTGATGTCCAAGGATTTCGCTAAATTGGTCGTATTTGCCTTTGTCCTATCTCTGCCCCTGGCTTACTACGCCATGACCAAATGGCTGCAGAATTTTTCCTTCCGGGCACCGATCCAAGTTTGGATATTCCTACTGGCAGGAGTCGCAGCCTTTGTCATCGCTCAATTGACTGTGAGTTTTCAAGCTATAAAGGCAGCCAACACCGACCCGGCCGATACCTTGAGATTCGAATAATCTACACGACAGGCTAAGTCTCTCGACAATTGACTTTATTTCCCATAAAATGGATTTTCAGGTCACCCATGCGGTGGTCATGAAATCGAGAGGAGAATTACACATGAATGGGCTTCCCCCCCTTTTTTTCGAGATCCATCAAGATCTTCCTCGGGAGGGGCCGGGGAGAGACGTCTATACGCGCAAGGCTTATGAAATGCTACCTCGGCTACATAAGCCTAAGATATTGGACGTCGGTTGTGGCCCTGGAAAACAAACCCTGGAACTGGCCCGCCTGAGTGGAGGTGAGGTTGTTGGATTGGACAATCACCAACCTTACTTGGATGCCCTTGCAGAAAAGAGCGTAGAAGCGGATTTGAATGATCGTGTAAAAACGGTGAACGGCAGCATGTTAGACCTGAATTTTCCTGAGGAGGACTTCGATATCATCTGGGCTGAAGGATCCATATACATCATGGGATTTGAGCAGGGCCTAAAGGATTGGCAGAGGCTTCTGAAGCCTCAAGGATTTCTTGGAGTAACCGAGGCAGTTTGGCTGGAGGAGAATCCTCCCCCGGAGATCCAGGATTTCTGGGAAGAAGGCTATCCCGCCATGACCACGACCGCAGGAAACCTGGACACCATCCGCGAATGCGGCTATTGCCCCATCGGTCACTTCGTGCTTCCTGAGGATGCATGGTGGGAGGAATACTATCTTCCACTGGAAAAACGCATCCTGAAACTCCTGGAAAAATACCACGATGACGAGTTGGCCCGCGCCTATCTCAAAGAGGAAATGCGGGAGATCGATCTTTACCGCCGCTATTCCTCCTGGTACGGCTATGTGTTTTTCCTGATGCAGAAGAAATAGAACCCGCCCCCATCCTACAATTCCTATAGATTTTGACTATTCGACCCAGATCTGCTATAACTAAGACCACTTAATCTCAAAATGAAAACAATTCGCTTGGAAAGGAAAAAAATGTTAGCCATAGTTCTTGGAGTGATCGTGGGCGGCGTAGTCGGTTTTCTCTATTATCGTTTTATCGGCTGTGCCAGCGGCACCTGCAAAATTGCCAGTAATCCTTATATCTCTACTCTCTATTGGGCTTTACTTGGCGGCGTCCTGGCCAGCACCTTCTAAGCAAAAATCACGCAACTATCAATACCTTCCTTATTAGGCGCTATTCTATGTGCTAATTCACAACGGGGAATACTCTGCTCATTTATTTGTATTATTTATAGAGGGTGAATATCCATGGAAACAACCAAAGGAAAACCTTTTAATAAGATCTTTGTGCACTGGCGGAATTATATTTTCGTGATCATAGGGCTGCTGTTGGTGGGCATCATCCTGTGGTTCATTTTCATGCCGTTGCCCAAATAGACTTCATTTGACGAAGAGGTTCCTGCACCCGCGAAAACCATCACCATCTTCGGGACGCTGCAAAGAAAGCTTGGAGATTTTCAGGAGGAGTATGGGGAGCGAGTGTACATCCTGAGCTGAGCACAAAACGCCGGCAGCCGACATCTTTGACTTCCGACAACAACTGCCTTACCGAAGCTTGAATCCCTTCCGGTTCGCCCTGCAACAAGACCGAAACAGGGTCGATATTCCCCCAGAGTGCGGCTTTGTCCCCGACAATTTCATGCGCCTTCCCCAGGTTCACCGGATGGTCGATCTCCAGCACATGCGCACCGCTCCCTGCCATCCGTCCTAGGATGGGTGTGGAATCACCACATATATGCAAAGAAAGAAATATTTCAGTCCTTTCTTTGAGGGCTAAAAATACCAGCCTCTCTGCAGGTGAGGCAAAGGCGCTATATTTTTCCCGTCCCATCAAGGCTGCAGGGGAATCACCCGTACTTAACATGTCCGGCCCACAGCCGGCCATGGCTTCCGCGTAAGCAAGCACATATTCACTACATTTATCCAGCACCGCTTCGACAAAGGCAGGATCTTCGATGGTCTTGATCAGAAGGTTCTCCACACCACAGACCTGACAGGCCAATGAAAAAGGGGACTGGTCGAAGCATCCCACCACGAAGGCCTCTTTTCCCAGGGCCTTAACGATGCGAGACAATACCTCCAGCATCAATGGCTGCCTCCCTTGAGAATAGGGGTCTGGGGCTGGAATAGACTCTATATCCTGAGCGGATTTGATGATTCCTTGAGGAAGGCCGCTTAAGGGCAAATCCTCGCCGGGGAAGTCGACCGGGACGCCCATAGACTCAGCCGTAACCCAGGTATCAGCCGAGACCCAGACAACATCGGGATGATACTTTTCAAAATAACGGAGGAGGCACTGTACGTGGATATCAGGATTAAAGGTGAATTCACGTAAAGAAACTCCTGCATCAACAGCACAGAAGTGAGTCGCCAGGGGGCCGCAAGCCGGCCGGGGAGGTGCTTCCCCACGCAAGGCTCTGAAGACGATCTCTCGCGAATTCATGGTTTTTATCTACAGGAAAAACAAAGCGTCAACAGTATGTTGCGGCTGAAAGCCTGATATCAAGAAAGTTCTGCAAGCAGGGTTTTGGCCTCCAACAGATCCGGCGTGTCAAAGCCCTCGGTGAACCAGCCATAGACTTCTTCCAGGAGAGCTTTGGCTTCTTCCTTTTGGCCTTGCTTATGCAAAAGCCGGCTCAAACTCATCGCTGCCCGGAGCTCCAGGGACTTTGACTCCTGACCCTTGGCTATCTCGATGGCGTTACGGAAGCACTTCTCCACGTCTTTATCGTCCACCCCCTTAAGCCGCAACAACTCACCCTTAAGGCGAAAAAGCTCCGGTTCCATGTAAACTTCCTCAAATCTGCGCCTGAATTCAAGGGCATCTTCTACTGCCTTGAGTCCTTCCTCGACCTCCCCCACCTCTCGGCATGCATCCGCCATTCTGGTCAAGAGTCGGCTCAGGCAGGTTTCCGAACCTGTAGCCTGTATGGTCGCCACCCCCTCCCGTATTTGAGCGATCCCCTCTTTGACCTCACCTTCCAGAGTTATTCTTTCTCCCATATAAATTTGAGCATGGCCGATCCAAAACAATAAGCCATTTTTGTTCGAGAGAAGAGACAGTTCGTCCGTGTATTTATCGATGAGCTCCCGGTTGTGCAGAAACCAATTCATGGCAATGCCGCCGATCAAGGCAAAGGCCATCGTGTTGGGGTGTTCGATTATACGAGCATGCGCGATAGCTGTATTTATCTGTTCCTTCGCTTTGTCCGGGTAGCCGAGCAACCATAGAGCCAACCCGCCAAAAACGAGACTGACGGCACCCAGGTCATATCCGAACACATAGGCCAGATGTGAGTGTTTTTCAGGGTCATACAGGGCATTCATTTTTTTTGTAGACTCATAGGATTGAGCCAGCTCCCCCAGGTTCAGCTTGGCCCAGCAATAATAATACAAAGCCATGGCTTGCAGCATGGGATCCCCCAGCTTTTCGGCCAGCTTGATGGCTTCATCCGCGAGCTCCAGGCCTGTCCTGTATTCCGGGAGTGTAGAGTAATAGAGAGTAATTTGCATGAGTGCAATGAAAACTTCGGGAGTATCCCCGAACTTTTCACACAACTCCCGGGCCCGCATCGCAGCCTGCCCCAACTCCGGAGCGGCAAAGCCTGTTGCCGCCATAATGGGAATCGTCAGGGCCAGCTGCAGCGAAAGCTCCAGTTTGTCACGGTCAAGGGATTCCGGAAGTGTCAGAAGGAGATCAAGAGCCTGCTTGAAGTGCTTGATCGCCTCCTGGTTGGCTGAGACCTTGACAGCCTTATCCCCGGCCTTGTGAAAATAGGCGATCGCTTTTTCGGTCTCGCCGGCTTCATGGAAATGCCTGGCCAGTTGGACCGAGATCTCGTCCGCCTGATCGCCGTATAGATTTTCCAGAATGTGTCCAACCTCGCCGTGAAGATGAACACGTTCTATCGCATCCAGGTCAGTGTATAGATACCTTTGAAACAGGATATGCTGAAAAAGATACAAGGATAAGCGCCTGAGATTTAGCTGCCGTATACCTTTGGCCGAGACCAGGTGGTGACGCTTGTCTAGATCTTTGCTCAGCATCCTAACCAGATCACGCACCCCTGTATCCAGCATCTGGGAGATGACCTCAGCTGTAAACTCCTCGCCTTCTACACTGGCCGTGGTCAAGATGTCTCGCGATTCCTCAGTAAGACGGCTGATACGTTCTTCGATCACCGCATCCACCCGGGCGGGGAGCTCATCCCAATTTGGATCAGGCCCCTCGACCCAACGTCCTTCCCCATCCTTTAGTATTAATCCGCCCTCCTGCATATTCCGCAACAGTTCGACGGTAAAGAGCGCATGCCCCCTGGTTTGTTGATACAGGATCTCACGGAATTCATTTCCTAAGAGGTTGGGCTCAGAGTCGATAAAAGCTTCCACAAAGGCTTTTCCTTCGGTTTTTCCGACTTCTACTTCTATATTTCCATAATCCCGCTTGAACTCGTGGATGACGGAGTCGAGGGGATGACGTTCTTCCTCACGGCTGGGGACGATCTCATCCGGTCGGAAGGACCCTACGATCAGAATCCGGCTTCCGCTGATGCGGCGGCCCAGGTGGAAGAGTAGGCTGGCGGACCCGGCGTCTATCCACTGCAGGTCATCCAGCACCAAGAGCAGAGGCTTTTGGCGGGATAGGGTCTGTAAGAACCGGGTGTACTGCTCAAAAAGATTGCTCTGTTGGAGCATGGCGTCTGGAGGCAAGGAGGCTTTTCTTTCCACAACCTTCCTAAGCCCTGCCATCCAGTCGAATAAGACCGCAGAAGAAGCCTGCGTCCGCGCCAGCAGTGCTTTGCCCGGAATAAAGGTTTCAAGCAGGTCCTGCCCTGTCTCCAAAACGGCTTGAGCTGAATGCGGCGTCAAATGCCAGAGGCGAACGGCATGTTCTGTTGAAATGACTCCGGCCTCCCATTTGGTCTCCACGTCACCTGTGAGCAAACCCAAAAGCTCGATAAAGGGCAGGTAAGGGTCTCCTATCCCGGTGTGGGCATTGCATCTTCCCTTGGCCACAATAAGATCTGGAGATGCGGCTTGTGCTTGAAAGCAAAACTCCTGCACAAGGGCGGTTTTGCCCCCTCCGGCTTCTGCGGTAACCAAGGCGATCTGCCCCTTGCCCTCAAGAGCTTTGTCCAAGAAGCTCCCTAGCTTGTTCAACTCCTGTTCCCGGGCTACAAAAACAGGTCGCACCTCTTCCGCAGCCGCCTCTTCCTCAACCATCAGAAACGCCGGCACCTTGCTTTTCTCAACGGCTGCCGTGATCTGGCTTCCCTCTTCAAGGCGCTTCAGATCTTCTAGGAGTTCTTGCACCACTTGATATCGTTTACCGGCGTCTTTGGCCAAACACTTAAGGATAAGAGCGTTCATATCATCGGATACTTTATCATTGGAGACTTGGGGCTCTGTAGGAATTTCGCTCTTGTGTTTCAAAGCGATGCTGATGGCGCTGTCACCCTCGAAAGGCACCTGACCGGTCACCATTTCATACATAACCACGCCCAGGGAATAGATATCCGTACGCGGATCCACAGGTTTTCCTTCGGCCTGTTCGGGAGACATATAATCCGGAGTCCCAATGATCATCCCGGTCTGGGTGAAACCTTCAGCACCAAGAGAATGGGCGATCCCAAAATCCATGATCTTTATCATCCCCACTTCATCGATCATGATGTTTTGTGGCTTCAGATCCCGATGGATCACGCCCAGACTGTGGGCGGCCTC
>JAUWSR010000030.1 GCA_030609975.1 Acidobacteriota bacterium
GCATCCTTAATTCCGTGGTGATACCAGAATTTGGGGATGGCTTCGCTCCAGTCGGATTTTTAACGCCATTCCCTCTCTGTTTTTCTCGGCTCTGCGGAACTCCGCATGTTTACATATCCCCCGCTACGTTAACCTCAGATACACATCGACCGCGTTAAAGATCATCTCGTGCTCACAACAGTCCTCGAGCCCGACTTCATCGGGTACCCTCCAAAAACAGTTCGGGAAGGCTAAATCCTCCAATGTCGCTCAATTCATCCCCAAATTCTATGTAACATACCTATCTTTGCATCAATCACGGTTTTGAGGATGCTTATGTTCTTGCCCCTTCATTTTGATTGAATCGCTATTCTGTTATAATAAATATATCGTGTCACGGTTTCGAGCCAAAAGAGCGATGAAAAGATCCCGTCTTTATATTTTTGTATTTTTCCTGTGTTTTTCTGTTGTGTTTCCTGCCGATCAGGCCGAGCCGGATGATATGAATGCTTTTATTCAGGAGCTGAATCAAGCCTTGGCAGCCAAGGATATTTCCCTTTATCTCTCTCATTTTTCAGAAAACATCCGTGAGAATGAACAGTTCCGGATCCAGAGCATGTTCGATGATTTTAGGATGGATTCGGGGTCGATCTATCTGGCATCGCAGCAGGAAAGATCTGCTGGGGGCTATACGCTTTATATCCGGCTTTTTTTTCAGAATACGACCTCCGTTATGCTGGATCTTTGGCGGATGGATGTGATACAGGTCGCCGGGACTTGGACTGTGACTCAGAAGCGGTTGGTAGGAAATCCGAAGACCCTGTTTAAGATCAGCCTCCCCTCGGAGAGAGTCGAGCGTGTCCGGTCACTCACCGTCGAACATGAGGATATCCGGTTAAGTTTTAAAGACGCCCTCTGTTTTTATGACAATATTCCCGAGTTCGAGACCGCACTGATTGTCATTGGGAAGGGGAAACTTGAATTCTCTCCCTCGCATCCACGGGAACGCTATCAGTTGGAGCTGTTCTTTAAACAGAAAGCTCTCATGGATAAACTCGAGTATGCCTATCTCCGTTTTTCTCCCTCGTTCTTTCGGAAGAACATCTCTATCGTAAAGGAGACGGAGAGGCCGTTATCGATAGCCGAATCTGAATTGAACAAAGCCTACTCGATATTCATGCGCCATTATTCCCGTTCTTTCACGGTGCGTAATTCTCTTAACGGCGAACTGTTGTCGGTTGCTCCGCAGGGAGATGAAGCTGTGTTTGAGTTTAAGGGAAAAAAGGTGGGAGATTCGACCTACGTCTATTCGCCTTTTACCAAGGAAGAGATCAATTTTTATCAGTGGAAAGAAGATCGCATCATCAGCCTCTATTCTCCCCCCCTGGGAGAAGACGACAAACGTTTATTTATTTCTTTCGGACAGAAGTATGATGTCTTGAGTTATGAGCTCGATATCGATTTCAAACCCGAACAGTTCTTTTTTGCCGGGAAGGCGCGGATCTTGGTTGAAGCAAAAATGGCTCAGTTGGACAACCTCAAGTTTTACCTCAATCCCGCTCTGCAGGTCCTGCGCGTAACGGATGTCAATAAGCGTGAATTGTATTATACGGAAGACAAACTGCGTAAAAGCTTATACATATATTTTCTGCGGCCTCCGGCTCGTGGACAAACGACTGTGCTCGAGGTTTATTATCGCGGGAAAATAGAGCCGCCGGCTTTGATCGCGGATGTGGTTAGTGTTCGGTCCGGGCAAACTTATCGCAGGTCACAGATCGTAACTGACGTCCTCCTTTACAGCCGTTCCTCGATCTGGTATCCCTCTCCGGATAACGTGGATTATTTTAATGCTCGGCTTAAGTTCATAACCCCCCCCCAATATCAAGTGATAGCCAACGGAACCCTTGAAGAGAAATACCGTCTGGAAGGCTTGGAAGATGTGGAGGATGTGGGGAAATTGGGAAATACTGTCCATGTTTTCCAGACCCAAAATCCAGTGAAGTATCTTTCTTTTGTAACCGGCCATCTTGAAATGAAGCGTGAGGAGATGCGGTCGATTCCGCTTAAGTATTTCCGGGGTTCTCAGACTTACGCAGAGAAATGGGATATATTCGAGGGTGCACAGGAGATTCTGCAGTTTTACCAAAATCTTTTTGGAGCCTATCCCTACGAAAAGTTGTACTTGATCCGCCGGCTTTGGATTACCTCCGGAGGCCACAGCCCGGCATCCTTCGTTGTCTTGAACGATCTTCCCGAGAGTATGGGTGTTGCCCCAAGGCCTTCTCCGGACAGCCCGGTGGATCTCTCCCGCTGGAAGGAGTATTTTTTGGCGCACGAGATCGCTCATCAATGGTGGGGCCAGGGACTGGCTTGGGAATCCTACAGCGACCAATGGTTGAGTGAGGGAATGGCTCAGTTTGCAGCCATACGATTTCTGAAGGAAAAATATGGCGACAAGGTGTATGCACAGATCCTGGAGAAATTTTCCCGGGGAACCCGTAAAAAGACCAAGTGGGGGGGAATCACCATGGGGGCGCGCATCAGCTATTTTGACTTTAATGCCTATCAGACTATCGTTTACAACAAGACCGCTCTTGTCCTGAACATGCTCCAGGATATTCTGGGGGAAGAGGCCTTTTATGCAGGATTGAAGAGGTTTTTTAATCGTTTTCGCTATCGAGCGGCCACCAGCAAAGCTTTTTTCCAAGCATTCAGGGATTTGACCTCTCGGGATCTCAATCCTTTCTTTGAGATGTGGTTCAACTCCCATCTCCTTCCCAAGGTGACCGTGACCCATAGCATTCATAAAGAAGCGGACGGCTATCGTCTCAAATTTAATGTGACCCAAAGTCAGAACAAATTTATATTTCCCCTATGGATCGAGTGGCAGGAACAGGGCCGCAAAGTACGGAAACTGGTTGTGGTAGACAATATAGCTGTCAATTATGAGACCAGGGCTTCCCGGAAGCCGGAAAAGATCAAGATCAACCCCGATGCGGCCGTGCCCGGGGAGTTTCGTTTTAAATAGCCTGGTTCATTCACGGGTCGAGGTCATCGACGTCGATTTCGAGCCGCTTGATCATTTCATTCAGAGTCGTGGCCCTAACCCCCAACCGTGCCGCTGCTTTTTTGTGAATTCCTTTTGTCCGTTTCAGGGCATCTTTTATTGCCTTGGTCTGGAAGGAGTTAAGCTGGTCTTTAAGGTTCGTGCTGGACGAAATATCTGATGCAGATGAATCCTCATCGGGATTATTGAGAAGAAAGGGGGGGAGGCTGCTCCGGGTGATCACCTTGGTCTTGCTTAAAACCACGGCCCGTTCGATCAAATTTTCCAGTTCACGGATATTTCCGGGCCATTCATATACTTCCAGGATATCCATAACATCCTCGGAGATTTCTTGGATATCTTTGTGATTTTCCTTGCCGTATTTAGCCAGGAAGTGTTTCACCAAAAGAGGGATATCGTCTTTTCGCTGGCGAAGGGGAGGAAGCTCGAGTTTGATCACGTTAAGCCGATAGAAGAGATCCTCACGGAACCTACTCAAACAGATGAGCTCTTCCAGACTCGTATTGGTGGCGGCGATAACGCGGACGTCAACCTTGATGGTTTTGGTGCCGCCCAGGTGCATGAACTCCTTTTCCTGCATGACACGTAGCAGCTTTGCCTGTGTCTCGAGGTTGAGGCAGGAGATCTCATCGAAAAAAATGCTTCCTTTGTGGGCGGCTTCGAAAAGTCCCTTTTTTTGGCTGACAGCCCCCGTGAATGCTCCTTTGACATGCCCAAAAAGATGGCTTTCCAAAAGGTCGGGGGGAAGCGAGCCGCTGTTTACGGTGATAAAGGGGAAATCGATCCGATCGCTGTTCAAATGGATGGCTCTTGCCACCAGTTCTTTTCCGGTGCCGCTTTCTCCTTGGATCAGGATGGTGCTACGGGTGGGAGCTACGGCCTTAATGGTCTCGAACACATTCTGCATAACCTGACTTTTTCCGATGATGTTTTCAAAGCTGAACGTCTTCTTTAGCTCACTCTTGAGACGGAGGTTCTCCTTCAGGAGTTTATTGTGCTCCAGGGCTCTTTCGATGGTCAAGATCAAGTCGTCGTGTTTGAAGGGCTTCTGGATGTAATCGTAGGCCCCGGTTTTCATGGCGGAGATGGCGGATTCCACCGACGCATAAGCCGTTATGATGATAATGACGGCATGGGGATCTATCTTTTTGAGTTGACGGAGGACCTCGATCCCATCCATCCCTGGCATCAGGAGATCCAACAGGATCAGGTCGTACTCCTGGTGAACGAATTTCTTGAGCGCTTCCTCACCGCCTGAGGAACTTTCCGTCGCATAGCCTTCAGAAGTCAGAAGCTCACTCAAAACTTCGTGGATGATAGGTTCATCATCGATAATGTGTATCAATCCTTTTTCTGTCATTTTCCTCTTTGTCTGATTTATTTATAAAAAATGTCGATATTTGCTATAAGCATATAAATGCCATTGCGAGGCCTGTAGGGCCGAAGCAATCTCAATTCGCGAATAATCCAGGCGATTCATTAAAGTTAATTACTTAGTGGTTTGTCCAGTTCTTTTTTTCCCAAGTCCATCGGGATGGTGACCGTGAACGTCGTTCCTTTGCCCCCTTCACTCTCCACGGATATATGGCCTTCGTGCTCCTTGATGATAGCATAGCTGATGGACAAGCCCAACCCGGTGCCTTTTCCGATGCCTTTGGTAGTGACGAACGGGTCGAAGATGTGGGGGAGATGTTGGCTTTGAATCCCTGCCCCCGTATCTTGGATCCGGATGACGGCCATTTTGCCTTTGGGGAATAGCTGGATGGAAAGCTTTCCGCCATCAGGCATGGCGTCTATAGCATTGAGGATGATGTTGATGAAAACCTGCTGCAATCTTTCTCCATTGGCCCAGAGCGGCTTGAGGGAGTCGAGCTCGAGTTCAAGATCGATGTTGAGGTTTTTCAGTTTGTATTCGATGAGCGAGATGATCCCCTGTAGATTGTCTTTCAAGTCGAGCTGGATAAACATAGATTCCGAAGGATTGCGGGCAAAATTGAGGAGACTTTTGACGATCTTGGCCACCCGGTCCGTCTGGGCTTCGATCTTATCCAGTATGGGGGCGTGGGGGGAGTCGACCAATTTTTTTTGCAGTATTTGCACATAGCTGGAGATTCCCGTCAAGGGTGTGTTTATCTCATGAGCCACGCCTGCCGATAACAGGCCTACAGAAGCCAGTTTTTCCGAGGTCAGGAGCTGTTGTTGGAGCGAGGTTTTTTCGGTCGTATCTTCGAATACGATAATGGTTCCGTAGGGATTCATGTGGTTGTCCCGCAGCGGAGTTTTAACGATGTCGAAGATCCTGGTTTCTCCATTTGGCATCTCGATAGGGGTTTCACTCAAGAGACGAAAATCCTTTTGAGTATCCGGGGGGAAAAGAGCGAGATAATTCTGTTGGCCCAGGACCTGTGCGGCATCCTTTGCCATGACCTCTTCTTTTTGCTGCTTAAAGGTCGCTTCCATCACCCGGTTCCACCCGATGATCTTACCTTTCTGATCCAGAACCGCAACTCCTACGGTCAGGCTTTCGATGATATTTTCACTGTAATCCTTGAGTCTTTCCAGCTCCATGGCACGGACCTGAGCCTGGCTGTAGAGGTAGGCATTTTCCAGAGCCAAAGCGATGGGAGTGGATATGGTCATCAGCAGTTCCCAGTCTTCGGAATCGAGCAAGGTGTCGTCAAATTTTTTCCCCATACCCAAGCACCCGATCAGCTTATCCTCTACTCGCAAAGGCATGAGGTGGAAGAATCCTCGGGAGGCTAGGTCTTTGAATTTTTTTTGCAGCTCCCGACGATCACTGAGTGCATATTCGGAAAGATAGTCCGCTTTTTGCATGAGATGAAAAAGTTCTTCTTCGAACGTCACATGTGTCCTGATCGGAGTGGTGACTCCTCGTGACTCCAGGATAAAAAAGGTGCGGCGCTTGTCGCTGACTGGAAGCAGCAGGGCAATATATTGGAGAGAGAGTGCATAAGCGATATGCTCCAACAGAGCTTGTGAGAGCTTTTGAAGGTCTCTTTCCCGGCTCAACTCCTGACTGATAGAGAGGAGGGTTTTGCGATATTTATAACTGCGCTTGTAGATCACCCTATCCAGAAGAGCCTGTATACCCTTCTGTATAGGGGTAAACAGTGTTGCCCCTAGGATGATGGCAAGGATTCCCAGGATCAAGACAATGAACTGGTTTTCTGGGAAAATGCTGATCTGGGAACTGACAATGAAATATAAAACAGCGATCACAACGTAGGAAAAGATCAGCGGGACCGCTTTTCTCAGGATGACTTCGACATCCAGCAGTTTATAGCGGGATATGGAGTAGGCAAAGGTCAGAGGGATAAGAGCCAGCAGGATGACCGTGAACTCTCCCAGCTTAGAAGGGATCTGGCCGATAACATAGGGGCCGATATAAAACAACGTGAAGGGAAGAAGTCCGAATCCCAATCCGTAGACGATCCACTTTAGCTGGCGTTTTGTAACGATGTTGGTTGCCTTGAGAGTATCGAACAGGATCATCCCAAAGGCAATAAAAAAGAAAAGCGCGAAGTGAAGGAGATCGAGCTTCTCCGAGGTATTGTAAAAGCCCCAGATGAAATTATCACTCAATCGGAAAATGTTGGGCAGATGAATAAAGATTTTTACCAGCAAAAGGACCGCTCCGGGTAAATACAGGAGGTTTATGGAAGACAATCTCCGTATGAGGAGTTTCTTGCGACGAGGGAAAATAATGAAAAAATGTAGGAGCAAAGGGGGAAAGACAAGAAAGGCGGCTTTATCCAGCCAATAAAACGAGCTGTCAAGCAGGTCCAGTTCTCCGGTGGGGGAGAAAATATGGAACGTGGAAAAGGTCAGGGAAACCAGAAAAAAGAAGATGTAGGGAAGGGTGAAAGGACGGCGGGCGGTCAAAAAAACAAGACATCCAATGACCAGGGTTGTGAGACCGACCAAAGCCAGGTAAAAATAAATCAGGTTTACGCCTTTCTGAGGAATAAAAAAGCTTATGTAGTAGGCTCCGTCATCGCCCTCATGGACGATCTCATAGGTTGCTCTCTGGTTGAGGATTTGGGCTTCCCACAGGATCTTGGATATGTCTAGGGGATTGTTGACTGTCCGTCGATTGAGCGATATAAGGATGTCTCCCCTTCTGATCCCCTCGATATAACCCGGGCCATCTTTCTCTACGTAGATGGCGGTTAAACCGTCAGTCTTGAGCTTCCAAACGACACCGTCCGTGGGTTCCTTCCAGGATATTTGATGATAGATGTTGAATCCCCCCAAGACCAAAAGCATAAGAGCCGGGAGGATGGAGAGCAGGATTTTTCTTTTCATGGGGCCGTCAGTGCAATATTTGACGTCTTCCGCTCTTTATGGCCCATTTTATGCTGGGCTGATTCAATAATTTTTGAAGCCCTGGATTCTCTTTCAGGCCTAAGGGATCTGTATTTCGAGACAAAAGGGTGCTCATGTAGTCGTTTTTGGACTTTTGTTCTTCTTGTGGGGAGAGGATGCCGGATGTGACGAATAAGGATAAAAGCAAGGTTAAAAAAACCGCAACCATTTTATTTTTCACGATTTTAAGTTAAACCTTTGACTAAATTTTGTCAATTCCAACCTGTTATTGCGAAGCCCCTTGGGCCTCGCAATGATCATACATATTATTATATCTGTGTAAATAATCATAATTTAGAATTTAGGGTATGTGCTTCGACTAAAGAATTGATTCTTAATTTCTTATTTAGAACTATCTGGATTTAGGGAGATGTGTGCTCGAGATGGATTTGACAAAAACAGGAGAATGCGCTTAACTTGTCTATGCTCATGGGAGTGCTGTATATAAAGAAGAACTATGCCTTATTTTCAAGTACGTTTAGCGTCAGATGCGGGTGATATTATCACACATTTATTCTTAGCGCCCTCGTTGCTGGACTGCCGCAAACATTTTGAGGCTGAAGGTTACTGCATCCTTTCTATTAAACGCGACTGGAGACGTATCCAGATACCCGCGCTCCCCTTTGAGAGGAAGATAAAGGACAAGGATTTTATCATGGTCAACCAGGAATTGGTTGCCCTCATCAAAGCCGGATATCCTATTCTCAAGAGCATTGAGATCATCATCAGCCGCACAAAAAATATCCACCTGAAAGAGCTGTTGATGAGAGTGGAGAATGAGGTGCGGTCCGGCAAATCTTTGTCCGAGGCCTTTTCTTCCCAGAGTAGGAATTTATCAGCTGTGTATATCGCCTCTTTGATGGCAGGTGAACGCAGCGGGAATTTGGCCGGCACCATCACACGTTTTATCACCTACCAGAAGACCATCGATCGAACGAAATCTCAGATCAAAACCGCCATGACCTATCCAGCGATCCTGATCATCTTCGCGTTCGTGCTCCTTGCCGTGTTGGTGAGTTTTGTCATTCCCCGATTTGCAGGTTTCTATTCGGATTTCGACACCGAGCTTCCGGCTGTGACCAGAGCGCTCATGTCTTTTTCTTTTATAGCCAAACGCTATATTCATATTGTCCTGCTTGTCTTTGTCGCAGGGACGTTGGTCTTTTCTCAGTTGCGCCGCAGAGAAAACGTCCGCGTGTGGATGGATCGGCTTAAACTCCGTATCCCCTATGCCCGTACCATTTGGAAAGAGTCCGCGGTTTCTTTGTTTAGCCGCACCCTGAGCATGCTGCTGGAAGGCGGGATTTCACTCCTCTCCTCGTTAGGTATCGCTATCCGTGCGGTGCCCAACCGCTGGCTCGTTAAAAACCTGGATGATCTTCCGGATATGATCAAAAACGGGGAAAACCTCTCTGATTCTTTGGGTGAATCCGGGTTTTTTACACCCCTGTCTTTAGACATGATCCGGATCGGTGAGTCTTCTGCCAATCTGGAAGGGATGCTGGCGGATCTCGCTGAGGTGTATGACGAAAGGATCCAGGCCAAGATCGACAATTTTGTTACCATGATGACCCCGATTATCATCATCCTTTTGGGGATTATGGTGGCGGTCATGCTGCTTTCCGTTTATTTGCCGATTTTTCAAATCATTCAAGTGACACGCTGATGAAGAATAACAAAAGTCAAAATCAAGAAAAAGTCCTGCTCTCCGAAGAGCGGGAAACCAAAAAGCTGGCGGAGCGGTACAATGTTCCCTATATGGACCTTTCCGGTTTAACCCTGGATCGGGAACTGATCCAATCTTTCCCGGTGGATTTCCTCTACCGCTCGAATTTTATCCCTTTGGAGGGGAACGGGAACGTGGTCAAGATCGCCATTGCGGATCCTTCCAACATCGCTGTCATCGACTCCATCGAAGCCTTTTTAGGCAAGAAAGTGGAGGTCTGTGCGGCTTCGGAACGTGCCATCCATGAGGCTTTACGCAAGAGCGAGACCGCCCTGCAGGTCTTGAAGAATGCGACCGAGGGATATGTGATGCAGGTGGTTCAGGACAAAGAAGGACGGGATCAGGATGAGGCCATCTCAGTGGAGAAACTTGCTGACCAGGATGGATCGATCATCAAGCTGATGAACTCCATCATCTTCACGGCGGTTCAGAAACGGGCAAGTGATATCCATATCGAATCCCGGGAAGCGGCCATGATCATCAAATTCCGTATCGATGGTATCTTGGGAGAGGCCATGGAGCCCATCGCCATCAAATTCCAATCGCCAATAATCTCGCGCATCAAGGTCATGTCTGACCTGGACATCGCCGAGCGGCGTGTGCCTCAGGACGGCAAATTCCGTTTGCGTATCAAAGATAAGACCATCGATTTCCGTGTCTCCATCATGCCCAGTATCTATGGGGAAGACGCGGTCATCCGTATTCTGGACAAGGATATGATCACCGAGGCTATTTCCGAGCTCAAGCTGTCCATGTTGGGTTTTTCGGATGCTGTCCTAGAGAAGGTCTGGAGATATATCGTCAAACCCTATGGCATGATACTGGTGACCGGACCCACCGGCAGTGGAAAAACCACCACATTATATGCGGCCTTGACTGAGATAAAATCTCCTGAAGATAAGATCGTTACCATCGAAGATCCGGTGGAGTATCAGATCGATGGGATCACACAGATCCCGGTCAACGAAAAAAAAGGATTGACCTTTGCGCGGGGATTGCGTTCGATCCTGCGACATGATCAGGATAAGATCATGGTGGGTGAGATCCGTGATCCGGAAACGGCTCAGATCGCGATTCAGTCCGCCCTGACGGGTCATTTGGTCTTCACGACCGTGCATGCCAATAATGTCTTTGATGTGATCGGTCGCTTCCTGCATATGCAGGTGGATCCCTACAGTTTTATTTCTGCTTTGAACTGTATCCTGGCGCAGCGTTTGGTTCGGCTCCTGTGCCCTTCCTGCAAGCAGCGGGTTGAATACAGCGAGAAAGAACTGCTGGAGTCAAGCCTGGACCCCCAAACTTTTAAGGATACGGAGTTTTATGAAGCTCGCGGTTGTCCCGAATGCAACCATAAGGGTTATCAGGGGAGAACCGCTATCTCTGAGTTTCTGGAACTATCCGATGTCATCCGTGAAATGATCCTGGAAAGAAAGCCGCTTTCCGAGGTGAAAAAACAGGCAATGAAAGAAGGGCTGGAGCCCCTGCGGAATAGCGGCTTGGAAAAAGTCTTCCAAGGACTCACCAGTTTGCGGGAGTTGAACAAGGTAACCTTTGTGGAGTAAATAGACGAAATGAAAGGTGGCAGATTGACAGAAGTTGTCAAAGAGTTTTTTACTCGGCAGCCTCTACCCCTGACTGCTTTCCAGCTTTCTGCTCGCTATCTGTGCGGAATACACTTGACACCCAAAGAAAAAAAGGTATCCTCCCATTTTATTCTCCCGCTCGAGGAAGGGGTGATCGAACCCTCTTTTTACAAGAAGAATATCAATGATCCGGCTCTGCTCGAAAAAACCTTGAACGCAGGTGCCGCTAAGCTTACAAATTCGAGCCGGAAGGTGCTTTTTCTGCTTCCTGAACTATCCCAAAAGATCTTTGTCCTTTCTTTTGATGCCTTGCCGACCTCCCAGGAAGAACAGGAAGAGCTGATCCTGTATCGAGTCAAAAAGCAAATGCCTCTGCTTCCTTCGGACAGCCGCTTGGCCTACGAGATCCAGGCTGCCGAGGATAAGTGCCGTGTGGTGGCTTCGGTTGTCAAGGCGGCGGTCGTCCAGGAATATGAGGAGGTCTTTCACCGGCTCAAGTTTAAAGTGGCTGTGACCGGCGTGCCTTCAGTGAGCTTGGCCAATCTTCTCGGTCGGAACAAGGAGCGCGATTATATCTTGATCGATGTGGAGCAAGGCGCTTTCAGTTTGCTGGCTGTGGTGAGAGGCGAGATCGCTCTTTACCGCCAGAAACCCTATGGATTCGAAGGAAGTGCGGAAGGTGGTTTGACAGCTAAGGCAACCAACATTGTACAGGAAATAACCAACACCGCACATTTTATCGAAGACAATGAAAATATAAAGATCGCTTCCCTTTGGATCCGATTGGGGATTTTGAGCCAGGAGAACGGATTGTTCGAGAGCCTCCAGGAGAAGCTGGATTCGTCCCTGCAAAGGATCGAAGCTTCCCCTGCTCAGGGAGCCAAGTTGAATCCTGGTGAGAAACGAATATTGTCACCTTTGCTGGGACAGATCGGATGAAGAACTATAAGCGCCTGCACTTGAATCTTGCCACCCATCCGGCACGGAACCGGCGCCTGTTTGTTTCTCTGGTCATGCTGTTCTCTTTAGTGATCCTTGTGATCGTGGTCATAGGAGGTGGGGATTTTGTGAGGTATGGGACCAAAGTCAGGGGTTTTAAATCATCCTTGCAGCAGTTCCAGCAGGAGACCCGGACTGCGGAGAGAGAGGCAAAGAACTTCACGCGGCAGTCGAAACAGGCCTTACAAGAGCTGGGCAAGGAAGTGGAGACTCTCAACGGTATCATTTACCGCAAGAGTTTCTCTTGGATCGGATTCCTAGGCGTGTTGGAAGAGATCTTGCCCGATGCATGTTATATCATCTCCTTAGCCCCTGTATTCCGCGAGGACGCTACCGTGGATCTGCAATTCAAAATAGCGTCGCCTGACTCCGACAACTTCTACACTCTGATCGAGAGATTTGCAGAACGAGGTGGGAAGCACATTCGGCTTATACGGGAAGACCGGGACCAGCGGGGCAATTTTATTTTCGAGATTTCGGTGATCTATGCAAGAGATAATTAGCTTACTGCGGCACAAAGAGCGGAGAACCGTGGGGATCCTCTGTATTCTCGCCGCTGTCGCGTTGCTTTTTTATGTTTTTTTCGCTCGAGGAGTAAAAGGAAATTACTCGCGAACCCAGCGTGAATTGAACACTGCAGAGAGGAATTATCAAGAATCCGACAGTTTGCGGAATGATAATAAAGTTGAATGGCTGCAGTGGGAGCAGACCGATACAGACCTGGAAGAATTGCGGTCAAAATACTTCTATACTCGGGAAACGATCTCTCAGGATCTGAGACAAGATATTGAGGATATTTTTGCAGGGATCGGCATTCCCACTCCGGACATTCGCTATGACTACCGAGAGAATACCAAAGAAAAGATCGCCAAGGTAACCACGACTTTTCAGATCTCCGGGCCCTATCATCTCATGAAGAGATTTGTGCACAGCGTGGAGAAATTTTCCAAGTTCCTGATCGTGGAAAAGATAGATTTTACGGATATCAATATGCAGAGCGGAGGGCTCAAGCTGAAGATCGTACTGGCAGGGTATTATGAAGATTAAAACCATTTTGCCGGTCATGTTGTTCGCGGCGGCTGTGTTGCTGCCGGGACTTGGCCAGGATGATCCCCAAGGCCTGGAAGAAGCAGTCCAAAAGACTCAATTATCCAGCTTTATCCGTAAAGACCTGCTGCGTAAATCGAGCAGCGAGGAAGATCTTCAGCCCCCCATCCGGAATATTTTTTCCCCTCGCAGGTCAGGATCTCCAGGTTCAGGCAGGAATTATGCTGGCGCCGATCCCGGCAGGATCAATGTCGACGGCACGACCGAGAGCGAGGAAGCCGCTGCCGCAGCTGAGGAAGAATATGCTCCGGTGATAGATATCAGATACATCGGCTACATCCGGTCTCAGTTGCGAACCGTGGCCCTCGTAATGTTCGAGGGAGAAGCCATGGCCGTAAAGGCCGGGGAGATCATTGCTGATGGTGTAAAGATCGTGAAGATCACCCCAGCGGAAATTTCCTATTTGGGACCGGACTCCCTGACTAAAACCGTATCCTTAGAAGGAGAGGATCGATGAAAAAATTTGCCATACTGATTCTCTTGCTTGTATCATTTTTGGGTTGCACTGCATCGATGAGCAAGCAATATTTCCTGGGAACACAGGAGGCTTTGAATAAAAACTGGGAAGCGGCTATCAAGTATTACGAGCAGGCGATGCTGGAGGATCCCACAAATCCCTATTACCGTGTGGCTTGGGTACGCGCACGTGTTGCGGCCAGCAACTCTCATTTAAACCAGGCACGCAGGCTTGCTGACCAGGGAAAGAAGGAGGAAGCGCTGGTTGAATACGATGCGGCTCTGTCCTTTGATCCCGGAAACAAGGTCATCCTGAATGAGGCCCGGCGTGTGATGAAAGCCGAGCCGGAGGAAGAGGGATCGAGTGAGCCGCGGAAGATCGAACCACCCATCAGACTCGAGATAAGCGAAGAGCCTATGGTCCTCAAGTTCCCCCGCGAAGTCAGCCTCAGATCCATCTTTCAAGCCATGGCCAAATACTCGAGTGTCAATATCATTTTTGACGAGGGCTTTCGGGATAAGCCCTTTGCCATCGACCTGACGGACCTCCAGTTTGAGCAGGCGATCAGCACGCTGTGCATGGCCACCAAGAATTTTTACCGTGTCGTGGATACCAAGACCATCTTGGTCATCCCCGATACACCCCAGGCTCGGATGAAGTTTGATCTTACGGCTATAAAAACCTTCTACCTTTCCCATATCCAGGCTCAGGAAGCCCAGCAGTGGCTGCTGCAGATGATCCGCTCCCCCCAGAAGATCCCCACCATCACTCACAACAAGGTGCTGAACTCCTTGACCATAAAGGATACTCCCCAAAAGCTGGAATTGGCGGAAAGGATTATTAAGCTGTGGGATAAACCCCGCGGTGAGATCATTATTGAACTGGAGATCATGGAGGTTTCGCGTCAGAGGCTGCGGGATCTCGGTCTGGAGTTGGATAGCTATGGCGTCGGTTTAGCCTATACGGGAGGAGTCGCGGAAGGCGGCTGGGCCAACCTGGGAGACATCGATCTGGGCAACGCGGACAATTATTCGATCAACATCCCCTCAGCCTTCTTGCGCTTTCTGGAGACGGATGTGGACACCAAATACATCGTGCAGCCTCAGCTGCGGGGGGTTCACGGTGAGAAGATCGAGGTCATGGTGGGAGATGAAGTTCCCATCCCCAATACCACCTTTCAGCCGATTGCAGCCGGCGGGATCAGTTCCCAGCCTATCGTGAGCTATGAATACAAAAATGTGGGTTTTGAGTTCAGCATCACACCGACAATAAATTCATCGGATGAAGTCACTTTGGAGGTCGACCTTAAGATCAAGGCTATAGCCGGAGCGGGGATCGGTGATCTGCCCATTATTACTACCCGCGAAGTGAAAAACATCCTGCGTTTGCGAGATGGAGAGACAAACCTTTTGATGGGTTTATTAAAAGATGTTGAGCGAACGACATTAAAGGGGATCCCGGGGCTCAAGGATATCCCGGGAATCGGCAGGCTCTTTTCCTATACCAGCCAGGACGTCCAGCAGAGTGACATCGTGATGACCATCACTCCTTACATCATCCAGAGCATTCCCATGGAGCCCGGAGATCAAGATGCTCTCTTTTTGCCTTTGGAAGGCATATCCTCAGGTGGCGGAAGGGGATCGCGTATGCCCCGAGGGATGCCGGCTCTTCCGGGGATCGAACTTGATGATGAGATAGATGTATTTGATGAGAGGGAGGAAGAGGAAGAAGCATCTCAGTCAGGTGCAAACAGAGTCACCCTCAGCCCTCCCGGTTTTGAGACAGGCACGGGCCGGGAATTCAGGGTCAATGTGAACCTGTCCTCGCAAGACGAGATCCAGAATATGTCTCTGACAATTTCCTATAACGCTGAGGTCCTGAAGCTCAAAACCATCAACCGCGGCAACGTGATCCAGAGGCTGGGAGAGAATCCCTCCTTTTTGCAGAATATCGACAATGCTTCGGGAACCTGTGTCGTGGGTTTCACCAGTGCCAACCTGGCCTCGGGCTTTAAAGGCGCGGGGAATATTGTGACCCTGGTGTTCGAATCGATAAACAGCGGAGAGAGCGAGATCTCCATTTCGGGTTATTCGGCCAACAGCGTGCAAGGGCGGGCGATTCAGCTCACCACAGGAAAAAGCCGTGTCCGCATTCGTTAAAAAAAAAGCCGGGAATCCGACCCCTGGACTCCCGGCTGGGGTGAACACCTGCGATTGACTTTGGAGTGGGTTTTCGCTAAAATCTTGGCACCCGGCGGTGTAGCTCAGGTGGTCAGAGCATACGGCTCATATCCGTAGTGTCGGGGGTTCAAGTCCCTCCACCGCCATTTTCTTCAATCAATTCTATCCCTTAATAAAACAGAATTGTGCACCTTGGAGAAGGATGCATACCTTGGAGGATAAAAATTTGCGTGAAAATAGAGAAAGGAATAGAATCTAGGGGAGACATGCTGCTTAAAAAGGTCGAGAACACAATCCGTGAGTATGCACTTCTCCAGCCCCAGGAAAAGGTATTGGTGGCATGCTCCGGCGGGGCTGATTCCGTCTGTCTCCTGCATCTTCTGTTGGAACTCCGGGAGTCTGGACCCTGGGAATTGTGCGTGGGCCATTTTAACCACCAGCTCAGAAAAGAGGCACGGGAGGATGAAACATTCGTCCAGGAACTGGCGCTGAACCATTCTCTGGAATTTCATGCAGGATCCCGGGATGTTAAAGCCTACGCTCAACGCTCGCGCCTGAACCTGGAAGAAGCCGGCAGGGAACTTCGCTATGCATTTCTCAAAGAAACAGCATCCAGCATCGGCGCAGCTAAGATCGCTACGGCACATACCCTGAACGACCAGGCGGAAACATTTCTCATGCGGCTTCTGCGCGGCAGCGGCCTGCGCGGCTTGGCGGGGATCGCTCCTATCCGAGATGACCTGATCATCAGACCCATGATCCAGGTGGAACGAGCAGAAATCGAAACTTACCTTACAGAGAGGAATATCGAATACCGGGTGGACAAGAGCAATCTTGATCGGCGCTATCTGCGCAACCGGATCCGATTGGACCTCCTTCCTTGCATTCAACGGGATTATGAGCCCCAGATCAAACTTCAGATCGGGCGGCTGACCGAGATCATCCGCAGCGAAGATGAATTCTTAGAAGGCCTGGTTACCAGCGTCGAGACCGATACGATCTTAAGGAAAGACAATCAACCCGCCCTGGATGTGAAGAGACTGTCGCAGCAGCCGCTGGCCCTGCAACGTCGCTTGATACGCCGTTTCTTGGAGATAATTAGGGGCGATTTGCGTGGGATTTCATACGAAAATGTGGAGACGATCCGGCGGCTTAAAAACGGGAAGGAATTCCCCTTGGATCAGAGCTTTGTTTTAAGAAGTCATCAAGGGTTTATCGGACTGAAGCCTGCTCCAATCCCACGTTCGGAATATGTTTATAACTGGGATGGTTCAAGATCTTTATGCCTGGCTGAACAGGGCATCAAGATTGCCGGCTCTAAAGAAATGCTTTCTGATTCGGGCGAACTTGAATTTAACAATGAAGCCCTAGCCGCCGTCGATTTCAACCGTTTGAGCTTTCCCCTGATCGTTCGCAACCGTCATGAAGGCGACCGCTACCGTCCCTTGGGTGCACCGGGTCGCTCCAAGCTCAAGGAGATCTTTCGAGCCAAGGCCATCCCCGTCGAGGAAAGAGACCAGCGGCCGGTTTTTCTTTCTGGTGAAGAGATCGTCTGGGTGCAGGGACTGCCGGTTGCTCATAAATTCCGTATCACCGCTGCCACCACCTCCATCTTCAAGATCATGATCTCCCCCCTCCAAAAGTAGAAATATCTCTTATGAATCCAAAACGTCATCCCTTTTCAAGGTCCGTTAAGATAACTTCAAGAGTTTTATTTAAAGAAACCTTTGCAGAATTCCCCGCGGCTTGCCACGCGGGATGAATGCATGCCTTTCCGAGGGGGTTATAAGGGGGACCGGAAAGTCCCCCTTATCCAGATAGGCCCTTGCGGAAAAAGGTGATATAAAAAGTGTGTGGCGATAAAAAGAACGAGTCATTCGGTCTACGATACCAGCTATCATCTGGTATGGTGCCCGAAATACAGGAAGAAGATATTTCAAAGGCAAGAGGTGAGGGAACGAGCGAAGCAACTGATTGAGGAGATCAGTGAAGAGTATAGATTTGAGATAATTGAGCTTGAAATTGAAGAAGAACATATTCATATCATGCTGTCGTTTCCGC
>JAUWSR010000266.1 GCA_030609975.1 Acidobacteriota bacterium
ATTATGCGAACAAAATTCCTAGCTATTCTGACCATTGTATTCCTTGTTCTGCTCTGTGCCAGCTGTGCACCCGGGAATACTCGGTTTGAAGTCAAGCCCGCCGGATTTTTTGCAGGACTCTGGCATGGTTTTATCTGTGTTTTTACCTTCATCATCAGCCTCTTCAGCGACAGCGTCCATATGTACGAGGTCAATAATGGTGGCAACTGGTACAACTTTGGTTTTTTAATAGGAGCATCCCTTTTCTTTGGAGGCAGCGGTAGGGGTTCGAAGCGTAAAAAGAAGTAGCCGAGAAAAGCACACGCGAAAAAACTGAAGCAGCCGTTAGTTATTCTTTGGTCAGTTTGAGACCCAATTCCTTGAGCTGCCGTTCACTGACGGCTGAGGGTGAACTGGTCATCAAGCTCAATGAGCTTGTTGTCTTGGGGAAGGGGATGACTTCACGGATGGAATCCTCTCCTGCCAAGAGCATCACGATGCGGTCGAAGCCGTGCGCGATACCTCCATGGGGCGGGGCGCCGAATTCCAGCGCTTTCAGGAAAAAGCCGAATTTTTCCTGCGCTTCTTCTTCTGTCAGCCCCAAGGTCTTGAAGATCCGTTCCTGGATTTCCATCTGATTGATTCGGATGGAACCTCCGCCGATCTCGACTCCGTTGAGCACCAGGTCATATGCCCGTGCTCTCACCCTTTCGGGGCTGACCTCTAAAAGATTCAGGTCCTCAGGCCGTGGGGAGGTGAAGGGATGGTGCATGGATACCAGGCGCTGTTCCTCTTCACTCCATTCAAAAAGAGGGAAATCCGTGACCCAGGTGAATTTGTACACCCCCGATTTTTTGATGTCGTCGGGAAGGAACTCCAACCGGATCGATCCCAACAGGGAAAGAGCTTTGTATTTCTCATCCGCCACTAAAAGTAGCAGGTCCGAATCCTGGGCTCCGGCCTTTTCCCAGACAAACTGAAAATCTTCCTGACTTAGCTTGAGCGAGGATTTGAAAGCTTCGGCCTTTTTGATCCAGATCAGGCCCTTCCCCCCGAGCTCCTGGGCCTTACGGTTGAGCTTGTCCAACTGGCTTCGAGACAGGCTGCCGCCGTTCTCTACAACCAACCCTTTAAGCTCGCTGCCAGAGCCAAGCGCTTTACGCATAAGCTCGGAATCGATCCGTCCGCCAGTTTCTGTCAGGTCCTGCAGCTCCATACCGAAGCGCAGATCGGGTTTATCCGAGCCGTAGCGGGCCATGGCCTCCTCATAACTCAAGCGAGGAAAGGGCCGTTCCACCTCGACTCCGATGAGTCCAAACAGTTCAGCCATCATAGCTTCATTCACGGCGAAAAGCTCATCTTCTTCGATGAAGCTCATTTCAATATCGATCTGAGTGAACTCGGGCTGACGGTCAGCCCTGAGGTCTTCATCCCGGAAACAACGCACGATCTGGAAATAGCGGTCAAATCCTGCGATCATCAGGATCTGCTTGAAGATCTGAGGAGATTGGGGGAGGGCAAAGAACCTGCCCTTATATACCCGGCTGGGCACCAGATAATCCCGAGCTCCTTCAGGAGTAGATTTGGTTAAGAAGGGAGTTTCGATCTCATAAAAGCCCTTGGAGCTCAAGAAATTTCGTACAGCAAGTGCGGCCTTGTGACGCAGTATGAGGCTGCGCTGCAGGGCGGGCCGGCGCAGGTCCAGATAGCGATACTGAAAACGCAGCTCCTCTGAAGCCTGAGGAGGGTCTGCGATCATAAAGGGGGGCACCTGGGAGGTATTGAACAGAATCAAGTCTGTGGCGACCACTTCCACATCGCCTGTGGCCATATTTGGATTGCGCATTTTTTCGCCGCGATCCCTGACCTTTCCTCGGATCCCGACCACAAACTCCATCCTGAGCTGTTTCGCACGCTCGATCAGAGCTAAATCCTCAGGAGAAAACACCACTTGGATCAAGCCTTCCCGGTCCCGCAGGTCTACAAAGATCAAATTTCCCATATCCCGCTGCCGGTTAACCCAGCCCAAGAGCGTGACCTCCGCCTCGGCATGCTCCAAACGTAGTTCCCCGCAGTAATGCGTCCTTTTCCACTCAGAATTTGTTTCAGGCAACATATATCCCTTCCTTATTTCTATGGATTCTCGGCGGCGCCGGGATCAATCGTTGCGGACAGCGGTCAGGAGTTTTTCTCGGGTTACTTCTTTTTGTTCACCTGTAACCATGTTCTTCAATTGATAGCTCTGTTTTTTTACTTCATCCTCACCGATGATAACACCCCAAGGAGCTCCGAATTTGTTGGCACGTCCCATCTGATTCCCCAGTCCCCGGGATTTGTATTCGATAAAACACTCAACGCCCTGCAGCCGCAGGAATCTCGCTATCAGCACAGCTTCTTTCTTGGCTGCATCCCCCATCCAGGCTATGTACACGAATTTCTCTGGAGAATCTTCATCCGGAACCAGTTGGAGCAACCTTTCCATCCCCAAAGCAAAACCGATGCCACAGATATCAGGGCCGCCAAAATCCTTCATCATATCGTCGTAGCGACCTCCGCCCAGAATGGCATCCTGGGCTCCCAGCTCCGTGGAGACGAACTCAAACGTGGTCTTGGTGTAGTAATCCAATCCCCGCACCAGGAAAGGCTCGACCTTGTAGGAGAGCTCATACAGGTCCAGATACGAGCGGAATTGATCAAAATGCACCTGGCATTCTTCACAGAGGTAATCGATGATCTTTGGCAAACCAAGTGCTATCTCCCGACAGGCTGCGACTTTGCAATCAAAGATGCGCAAAGGATTTGTATCGATCTTGCGCTGACAATCCGCACAGAATTCTTTACGATGTTTTTCAGCGTTCTGGCGCAGGGCCAAGTGATAATCCGGCCGGCAAGCCCGGCAGCCCACGGAATTAACCAGCACCTCCGCTCCTTTGACCTTCACCCGTTCCAGTAAGCGGGCCGCCATCTCTACGATCTCCGCATCCACGGCCGGGTCCTTCTCGTTAAAAACCTCGACATCCATCTGATGAAACTGGCGGTAGCGTCCCTTTTGGGGCTTGTCATAGCGAAACATGGGGCCGATGAAATAGAAGCGCAGGGGATCCGGCTGCAGATGGAGCTGATGTTCGATGATCGCCCGGGCAATAGAGGGCGTATATTCCGGACGCAAAGTCAAAGAGCGGCCGCCCTTGTCCACAAAGGTGTACATCTCCTTCATCACGATGTCCGATGTCTCCCCCGTGCCTTTTTGGAACAACTCTGTGGCTTCAAAAATCGGAGTCCGGATCTCACGGTAACCATACAGTTCGAACAAAGAGTTGGCGATCTCTTCCACCCGCTGCCACTTCCGGGCCTGACGGGGGAGGATGTCATGGGTGCCCTTGATGGCAGCTATTTGCCTCTTTTTAGGTGAGGGACTCATTTTTCTTCAAATACCCCGATCTTGCGGTACTTCTGGTATCTCTCCTCGATCCTGACCTCGGGAGATTTTTCCTCCAGTTTCTTCAGGGTTTGGTTCAACTGTTTGTCCACATTCTTGAAGGTCGTGGCCCAATCGACATGCGCGCCACCGGGAGGCTCCGGGATGATCTTCTCGATGATCCCCAATTCCATGAGATGTGGAGCCAGAAAGTGCAGGTTTTCTGCAGCTTGACTCACCGCGCCTTGGTCCTTCCATAGAATGGCGGCACAGCCTTCCGGGGATATCACCGAATAGTAGGAGTTTTCCAACATCAGGAGGGCGTCTCCCACGCCCACGGCCAGGGCTCCGCCGCTGCCGCCCTCTCCAATAACCACGTTCACAACCGGAACCCGCAGTTTGGAGATCTCCTTCAGGTTGAAAGCGATGGCTTCCGCCTGACCTCGTTCCTCTGCTTGAATCCCGGGGTAAGCTCCCTGAGTGTCGATCAGAGTGATTACCGGAAACCCGAATTTTTCCGCCAATTTCATGATGCGAAGAGCCTTGCGGTAGCCCTCCGGGACAGGTTGACCGAAATTGCGTGCGATCCGCTCCCGCGTGGTCCGCCCTTTCTGATGACCGATAATAGCCACCGAACGATTTCGATAGAAGCCGAAGCCTGTCACCAGAGCCGGATCATCGCCGGCCCTACGATCGCCGTGAAACTCCAGGAAATCATCTGTGAGATATTCAATATAGTCCAGCGTATAGGGGCGCTGGGGATGCCGCGCGGCCTGTACGATCTGGTGAGCGGTCAGTTTGGGTCGGATCTGACCCCATTCCTTGGCGATCTGCTGCCTGAGCCGTTTGATCTCCTCTTTATGGGGAGCTTCGGACTCCAGGAGAGCATCGATCTTCTCTTTAAGCTTGATGATATTTTTTTCTAGGGTGTAAAAATCTTTTTGTTTGGTCATGGTTCCTGCCGCCGAATCTGGCTGGATTTATTCTCGTCTATTCTATAGAAAAACCTAATAGCTGGCAAGACCAGCATTCCTCCCTATTCAGACGTATTCCCGACTGAGACTCTCATAGTACGTCATTTCTCAATATTACTTCGAGATATGAAAGAAGACGCTGTCTGGGATACGTTGCTTTCCGATCCCCGGTCCTCTATAGGCTGACTCCAGTTCCATACCTCCGGTGCCTTGAAAATATTCGATCGTGATGGGATGAACGCCTGCCTGCAGGGCGATGCGGCCTTCGATCTCCGTTGAGGAATGCAGCCCGTCGTTGTCTACGACCATCTCATCCCCAATATACAGGCGGCTGCCGTCGTCTGAGGCCAGAAAGAAGACGTACACACCGTCTTGCGGAACTCGAAGGTATCCTGTAAATCTCACCGCCAGTCTTTCCTGCTCCTTCCAAAGCCCCATATCGACCCCCTCAATCACCCCTGAGGAGACAGGCGACAAGGCACGAAATTGAGGGAGTTTGTCCCATTCCCCCTGATAATGGGTGTAGCGGAGACCGGACGTCAGCTGTTTATCTGAGTCTGCCGGGCGGGGCTGGACTTTGGAAAATGCTCGAGTTGCTATCTCGCTGACCGCCTCTCCTTGACGGAAGTAGCGGCACTTGACCGTCGCCGTTTCGTTCAGTATAAACGGTTGGGCGTAGAGAGTCGCATCCGCTCCCGGCTCGTTCCCATCCAATGTATATCGCAGTTCCGCCACCTTTAAAACCTGGCCCAGGGTGACACTTAGGCCATCCACGAAAATATCCCCATCGGCCGTTATCCGGGGTGCATTGACGACTTCAGGATTGCCCTGAAAAGTCAGGACCACAACGGAATCGATCGGGTCGGGAGCTGCTTTGGGTAGAGAGATGACGATCGAGC
>JAUWSR010000027.1 GCA_030609975.1 Acidobacteriota bacterium
ATCGAAGGGCTGGAGAAAATTGCTAAAAAAGAGGACGTCGTGGTCTTCCATGCCGGCACCAAAATGGAAGCCTCCAATTATTTTACCGCGGGTGGTCGTGTCCTGAACGTCTGTGCGGCCAAGGAGAACCTGACCGACACCATGAAGACCATCTACTCAGCGACGGACGATATCTATTTTGAATCCCAGCATTATCGACAGGATATTGGTGCAGATAAAGGAGAGAACTAACAGTGAAAGTTGCCGTATTTATAGGAAGCGAGTCGGATTTTGATGTGATCGAAGGGGCGGTCAAAGTCCTCAAGGACTTTGATGTGCCGTTCCTGTTGGAAGTGACCTCGGCCCACCGGACCCCGGAGCGGACGGAGAAACTGGTCCGAGAATTCGAGTCCCAAGGCGGTGAGGTGATTATCGCTGCGGCAGGTATGGCGGCCCATCTGGCCGGCGTGATCGCCTCTCACACCACACTTCCCGTGATCGGGATCCCGGTGGGAGGGTCGGCGCTTAACGGCTTGGATGCATTGCTGGCCACGGTCCAGATGCCTAAAGGTATACCTGTGGCCTGTATGGGTATCGGGAAGCACGGGGCTATAAACGCAGCCTTACTGGCTGTGCAGATCCTTAGTCTTCACGATGATTCCCTGAAGACGCGTTTTAAGGCTTTTCGCCGGGATCAAGCTGAAAAAGTCGAAAAAAGCTCGGAGAATGTCAAAGGCCGGGTATGAATTCCTTTTCCATTCAGAGCTTCGGCTGCCGTGTCAACCAAGCCGAAGCTTTCCAATGGGCGGATAAGTTCCAACGTCGGGGGCTGCTCTACCAAAAGGACCATAAAAAAAGCGATCTGATCCTGGTAAATACCTGTACCATAACCTCCCGTGCCGACCGGGATGTACGCAATTTTATCCGCCGTATGCACCGGGAGAATCCCGATGCCAAACTTGTGGTCACAGGCTGTTTTGCCGAAAAGTCGGCAGAGGAATTGCAGAAACTGCCGGGCATATGGAAGGTGATCTCCAACCTGGAAAAGGAAGCCCTGCCGGATCGATTATTGGCCGATGAGGTGGGGAAGGCTCAGGTTGCCCTGCAACCGTTTCGTTCACGTGCGCTCATCAAGATCCAAGACGGCTGTGATTTCGGCTGCACTTTTTGTATCGTTCCCTCCGTTCGGGGAAAAAGCCGGAGTTATACCCAGCCCGAGATACTTAAGCAGGTACGATATCTGGTGGAACAGGGATTCAAAGAGATCGTACTGGCCGGTGTGCATCTCTGCCTCTACGGACGCGATCTGGATCCGCCTCTGTCGTTCCGGGATATCCTGGAAGAGATCAGCGCGGTCGATGGGGTCCACCGTCTGCGCCTGAGCTCCCTCGATCCCCGTTTTCTGGACTTGGCCCTGTTGGAGCATCTGGTCTCCAATCCCAAGATCTGCCCGCATTTTCACCTTTCGCTTCAGCATGGAGCCGACCGGATCATATCTCTTATGGGCCGGAAGATCGGTACGAGAGACTATGGCCGGATCCTCGAGTTCCTTCTCCGGGAATCTCCCCAGGCCGCCTTGGGAACGGATATCATCGTAGGCTTTCCCGGAGAAACCCCGGAAGATTTTGCAGAGATGTCGGATTTTCTGGAAAATATGCCACTGACCTACTTTCATGTTTTCTCCTATTCCCCGCGTCCGGGGACATCGGCGGCTACTTGGAAACAGGTCCACCCGGAATATATAAAAGAGAGAGCGGTAAGTTTGAGAACCCTGGCAAAAAAGAAAAACTTAAATTTCCGCCAGCGATTTTTAGACTTGGTTTGTGAAGCGATCGTTATCGAAAAAAATGAATCTGGAGAAGCGCGGGTTTTGACCGACAATTACATCGAAGTCGCCCTGACAGCTTGTCTTCCTGATAAAAAAGCCTTGGTGGATATCAGGATCAACGAGGTGTCTGAACAAACAACAAAGGGAGTCTCTGTTTCGCTCAGTGACAGTGTAATATAGGTATAAGCCATGGGTATCATTAAGAAGCTTTCTGACGAAGTTTCCCGGAAGATCGCTGCAGGAGAGGTTATAGAACGACCGGCCTCGGTGGTCAAGGAGCTGGTGGAAAACTCTTTGGATGCCCGGGCGACCGATATCCGGGTTGAACTTCTAGCCGGCGGCAAAAGTCTTATCCGGGTTGTGGATAACGGTCTGGGCATGAGCCGGGAAGATGCTGTTCTTTGTTTCGAAAGTCATGCTACCAGTAAGATTGCCAGCGAGGATGATTTAGAGAATATTTCCACTTTGGGCTTTAGAGGGGAGGCTTTGCCCAGCATTGCGGCTGTATCCCGGGTTACCCTGAGGACAACCAGCCGCCAGCAGAAAAAGGGGACATTATTAGAGCTTGAGGGGAAAACCATGGTCAGGCAGGAAGATCTGGCCTTTCCGGAGGGGACGGGCCTGGAAATCCGTGACCTGTTCTTTAATCTCCCCGCCCGGAAAAAATTCCTGCGTTCGGAAAGAGCGGAACTGAATCGGATCGTCCGCTTCATGACCAATGTGGCGCTTTTTTATCCTCAGGTCAGGTTTTCGCTGAAACATGGCAGTCGAAAGATCTTTGATTATCCCGCTGTCCGGAGTCTTAAGGAGAGGATCTTCCAGGTTTTCGGAAAAGATTTCTTGGAAAACCTTATGGAAGTGGACTACAGCAAGGGCGACCTCCGGCTCCAGGGATTTTCTTCCCGGCCTCCTTCCGCTCGCAGGGACAGAAAGTACCAGTTTTTCTTCATTAACGGCCGCTCGGTCAAAGACAACACCCTGCAGGCGGCCTTAAATCAGGCCTACCGAAGCTTTTTGGAGAAGGATCAATTTGCCCAGGCGGTTTTGTTTCTAACTATTCCGTTCTCTGAGGTCGATGTCAACGTCCATCCCACCAAATCTGAGATTCGTTTCAAGGACACGCGTTCTGTATTTGGCTTTGTGTATGCAAGCCTCGAACAGGCTGTACTTAAGGAGTTGGGTATCAAGCAGGTCTATCCATCCCCACCGGAAACGCAGCCGCCGTTCCCTGAGACCGGCGCTGATTCCACCTCTTCCGCTCAGGTTCAGGAGACGTATCAGCCGCCTTTGTTGCACAAGATTCCAATCTCTCACCCCCCCAGATATGAACCCTTCTCTTATCCTAAGGACCGGGAGCGTGTGGGGCCGCGGATTTTGGGCCAGTATTTGAATTTCTACATCGTGGCTGAGGACGATGAAGGGATCCTGATCGTTGACCAGCACAACGCCCATGAGAGGGTTTTGTTCGAAAAGTATCAGGAGATTGATCGCTCACAAAAGTGGCCTCGAAAGTTGGCTCTTCACCCGCTTTTGATGGAGCTTTCGCCCACTCAAGAGCTGAGCCTGGAGGAAAACCGCGAGATGATAGAAACAGCAGGTTTTCGAGCGGATGCCATGGGAGGGCAGAGCTATGCCCTCAAGGAATATCCCGATATCTTCAAGGAGAAGGAAGCGATCGATGTCTTCCTGGCTCTGCTGGAGGATGTGGGCCAGGAAAAGATCGAAAAGAAAAAACACAAACTGTTGGCGACTCTGGCGTGCAAAACGGCGATCAAAGCCGGGGAATCCCTATCGCCAGAGAAAATGGCCTATCTTGTAGATGAGCTTTTCAAGACCACGAACACGGCCCTCTGTCCTCACGGAAGACCCATCACGCTCCGCCTCCGCAGAACCGAGATCGAAAAAGCCCTCAGACGCAAATAAATGTTGCCCGCATTGCTAGCGAACGTAGTGAGCGAAGCAATCTCAGGTTTGCTTTTTTTTTAAAGACATGTATCATATGTGCTGCTTTTAGCCTGAAGTGACAGGATCGGGGAGTAGCGTAGCCCGGCTTAACGCGCCTGCTTTGGGAGCAGGAGATCGCCGGTTCAAATCCGGCCTCCCCGACTTGTAAAAATGGTGAGCCATAAAGCGTGAATTAGATTATAATATCACGCAGAATAAAATACTGGGTGCGCCTGTAGCTCAGTCTGGATAGAGCAGCTGCCTTCTAAGCAGCGGGTCGGGAGTTCGAGTCTCTCCAGGCGCGCCACTTCCAATATGTACTCAAGACCTATTGACTCACATGCGACACTCCTCTATATTTAATTCACCGAAGCTTTAGGAGAGAATCAATGAGAACGAAATTCATGGTACTTGGTTTGTGCATGATTCTTATCTACGCAAGTTGTGCTACAGGGGAGAAAGGCGCTGTTGAATTAAACACCCCAGATGGAAAGCCGGAGATCTTCTCAGGCTTTGTATTGGTCGTAGGCAGCCCGGCCTCAGGCACCACCACCCGATTCACACTCACTATCCAGGAGTATACCTCGGATGAGGACACCTTGAAATATGCTACGATCTTAAAGGACCAAGGCCAGCAGGCATTCCGAGAAGCTCTGGAAAAAGTCGAGGCCGGCTGGATCGCCCCCACCGGGCAAATACGTGAGCCTGTCAATGTTGCCCGCAGCCATAATGTCGAGGGCGGCCGGGTGATCAACATCATCAAAACCCGTTATCTACATTTCCTGGAATTTGCCTTAGGCACTCCGCGTTCCCGTGATTATGACATCACCTTTATCCAGCTCAAGATCGATGAAAACGGCGAGGGAGAAGGATTTATGTTTGCCGGGACCAAGCTGATGTTCGATGAGAACAACAAGCTCGTCCTCGAACAAAGAGGAACCAGCGCCATCCGGATCAGCGGTGTAAAATTAAAGAAATAGCAGCGCATATTTTAGCCTGTCCACACTTCGATTTTTTGTTAGCTTGATCCGGACTTCTCTGGACAATTCTTAAAAAACTTGTACAATGTAGTATTATTTGACCGACTAATATGTCATTTGAGCTGGGAGAATAGATTGATTCAGCGCAATACGCTTGAAAATACTAGGGCTGAGGAATGAAGAGAATATTTTTACTGTTTCTGTTCCTTTCTATTCTCGCGCTTCCTGTTTTTTCTCAGGAATTCACCGTTGATGACGCTCCGGATGCACTCAGCCCCTCCCACTCTGAAACGCCTGGCCTGAAGAACTGTTTGAAGTGCCACACACCCGATTTAGAGATCGATGCCACCAAATGCCTTTCCTGCCACCAGGAGATCGCTCTGCGGATCGAACAGCAGCGAGGATACCATAAGGAGTTCACGGAAGGATGCTCGGACTGCCATACCGAACATGAGGGGGCGGAGACAAAACTAATCGATATGGATCCTGAAGATTTCGACCATGAGGAAACCGGAGCTGAGTTGAAGGGGATCCATGCAGAGATCAAGGACTGCCGGGCCTGTCACCGGGCGGATAACACCATCCCCCGGAAAAAGTCACAATCCTTTCTTTTCACTCGCTCCGGCTACCAAGCCTGCCATGCTGCTCCCCATCCCGGCCGACAAGACCAGTGTTTGGCTTGCCATACCCAAAGGAACTGGCGAGTGGATACCTGGATAAAGAGGGCAAAGCGATGAAGTCTCGCTGGGGCGTGGTTGTGCTGCTGCTTATATGGTTTTCTGCGACCTCCCTTTTTGGCAAGCCAAAGGACAACGACTTTTATTTCCGGGGAGGCTTTTATTTGGACTGGTACGGTTCACAATTCGAAGGGGGCGATTTTTACAACCAGCTTAGCTTCAGATTAAAATCAGAACTCATCAACCGTAGGGGTTCAGGGTGGTCCTTGCTGGTGGATGCTCGGGATAGACTCCGGCTCAGCCAACAGGGTAACAATCATGTTCTTTTGTACGATGCGCGCTTGAGCTTCGAGAAGCCTGGAAGCCGCTGGTACCTTTCCTTAGGACAGATGAACCTCTATGATACGGCTGGTATCGGACAGTTGCTGGGAGGGGTCTTGGGAGTAAAGGTCGTTCCGGATCTTCTTCTAGGCGCTTACGCTGGCTTGGAGTCCAGTGTTTATATCGACCGTGTTACGGATGATTACAACAAATTCGGAGTTTTTGCCCGTTATCTTGGCAGCAAAGGGAGAAGGGCCTCCTTAAGTTACAATCAAGTTCGCTATTCCGGTATAACGGAAAGGCAGTATGTCTATGCCAGCAGCCTTTTTCCCTTTAATAAATCCCTGGTGCTCTTCGGCAATCTTGAGTACGAGCTGGCGTCCCACGTCCGTTCCCAGGATCGCCTCAATCGCCTCTTTCTCAACCTGCGCTGGGATCCGGCCGAGTTTATCGATGTCGCAGGTCATTACAGTTCGGGGAAGGGATTGGATTATCATCGCTATCTGATCGAGAGGTCTCAGGATCCGACGCTCAATGATAAAGAGCTGGAGCGGTTTTATTACTCTCTCTTTTATGGCCTGCGTCTCAGCTTGAAGCCCAACCGGAGTATGCGCTTTTATCTGGCGCGGCAGGAAAGTGAACAAAAGGACAAAAATGTACGCAATCACACCTGGCGATTTGGAGCCTCCTTTTTGAATATCTATTTTACCGGGATCACTGCCTATGGAAATTATTCCCTCAATCGGGGAGAGATTTCAGAGTCGGATTCCTACTATGTGTCCGTTACCAAAGATTTCGGTCGGGTATCTTGGAATGTGAGTTTTTCCAATACCTTCAATGGAGTCCGTTATGATAGGCGCAGCGGCGCGCCGGAGATCTTACATCTGGATGATTACAAAACCATCTCCAGCTATGTGTTCGTTTCTATAACCCGAATGTTCGCCGTTTCGGCGGAGTATGAATATTTTCTGCAGAAAGAGGCCGACCAGCATCTCTTCTTCCTGCGCCTCATCCTACGGAATTAACGCTATGGAAATAAAGAAGAAACATGTTCTGAAATTTGCTGAAAGACCGGGAAGAGTCGCCTTATTGGTCTTTGCCGTGGCGGTCTTCTGGGGACTTGCTCTTGGCGTTGGAAGTCAACAGGAACAGGATATTTCCCAGTGGACAGCCGAGACCCATGACCGCACCAACTTTCCGCTTATCGGAAAACACCGTACGGTTTCCTGCCGAGAGTGTCACTTGAACCTGGTGTTTGAAGGGACGCCCTTAGATTGTGAGGCCTGTCATTGGGAACGCCGCCAGGATGACCGCTACCAGCTCAGGCTGGGGTTCCGCTGTGGAGAGTGCCATACTCCACTTTCCTGGAAAAATGTCGCCCCCAACAAATGGAACCATGAATTCGCCACCGGCTTCCCGCTGAGGGGAGTGCACCGCACCCTCGATTGCGTGGACTGTCACGGTGATTCAGGTTTTGAATCAGGAAAGATCGGCTGCTTTGACTGTCATTCCGAAGACTACAGTGAGGCTAGAGAACCGGATCATGCGGCCGCCGGCTTTCCCACTCAATGTCAGATCTGTCATAACAACAGCCGCTGGGAAGGGGCTGCTTTCACCCATGCCGGATTTGTGCTGCAGGGGCAGCATCGGCTGTTGAACTGTTCGGATTGCCATCGCGAGGGGCAATTTGTGGGTTTGTCGACGGAATGTAGGGCTTGTCATGAACAGGACTACAATAGCGCCAAAGAGCCTGACCACAAGCAGTTGGGCTCTCCACTTGAATGTGACCTGTGCCACGGGACCGGCAGCCGCAGTTGGGCGAATGCTGAGTTCTCCCATGCAGCGTTCCTTCTCAAGGGGAACCATCGTTTGGCCTCGTGTTTGCAGTGTCACGGGAGCGGACAATATCAGGGATTGCCTTCCGATTGTGTCAGCTGTCATCGTGAAGATTATGATCGGGCCGATAACCCCGATCACCAAAAGCTGGGATTTCCCACAGCCTGTGAGAGCTGCCATGGAGATAGAGCCCGGAGCTGGGAGGGGGCAAAGTTCGATCACTCAGCCTTTGTTCTTAAAGGGCAACACAAACTTGCTGACTGTTCAGACTGCCATTCCAGCGGCCAATTTGCGGGCCTGCCCTCAGAGTGTTTTTCCTGTCATAAAAAGGACTACGACGGTGCTGAGGATCCAGATCATGCTGCTTCGGGATTCCCCTTCGAGTGCGAAACTTGTCATGGAACTCGAGCGGATACCTGGGAGGATGCTAAGTTTTCTCACACTGCTTTTCCCTTAACGGGACAGCATAAGCTGGCCCAGTGTTCCGATTGCCATGCAGGCGGCCAATACACAGGTTTGCCTTCGTCTTGTATCTCCTGCCATCTGGATGACTACCGTAGCGCCAAGGATCCGGATCACCAAAGCCTGAATTTCTCTACCGAATGCCAGGTATGTCACGGCACCAATGCTCAGACTTGGGAGGGGGCTCAGTTCGACCATGCCGCTATTTGGCCTTTGCAGGGGGCTCATACCAGCCTAGACTGTTCCCAATGTCATGTCAGCCCTACCAATCCACCGAGAGAGTGCTATGACTGTCATTCTCAGGACTACAATTCAACCTCTGATCCCGACCATCAAGCTGCCGGCTTTCCCACATCCTGTGATTCTTGCCACTTCCCCTCTCATGTCTTCTGGACCCAGGCTGTGTTCGACCATCAATTCCCCATAACCTCCGGCAAACATTCCATTGCCAGCTGTACGGATTGCCACACCACCTCGAATTACAAAGAGTTTTACTGTTTTACCTGCCATGCCCATAACCAGACCAACATGGACAAAAAGCACAAGAATGTTGGAGGATATGTCTACAACAGCCTGAACTGCTACGCCTGTCATCCTCAGGGCAATGATTGAGCTGCCTCGACCATAAATACCTTGCAAACATCCTATCCTTGGAATATATCATGGATTTGTATACCTTATGATTCAGGGTATTTACTTGGATGAGATATCGACGCGGAGAAAACCAAATGAAATGTAAAAAGTCTTTTGTACCGATCTGTCTTTTTGTGCTGGTCTTGGGGATGTCCCAAATCCAGGGACAAGCGAATATTTCTCTTACCAAGGAGGATTATCAACGGGCGGAGAGCTTTCTATCCCGCAACCTTTCCCAAAAGGTCTACAATCTTGAAGTTTCCCCCCATTGGATCAAGGAGGGTCACACTTTTTGGTATCGAGTGAACACAAGGGAGGGGAAGAAATTTCTGTTTGTCGATCCCGATAAGAAGTTGAAGCGGGATGCTTTTGACCACGCCAGGTTAGCGCAGCTCCTTTCAGAGAAAACCGGGAAAGATTTCGAAAAAGGTGATCTTCCCTTTAACTCTATCCAGTTTGTCGACGAGGACAAGATAGAGTTTGAAGCTGAAAAACTCATCTGGAGTTTGGATTTAAAGACCTATGAGCTTACCTCCCGTGAAAAGGAAGAAGAGAAAGAAAGTGTAGAGAGTAAGTCCCCCGATGGGGAATGGATAGCCTTTGCTCGGGATTACAATCTCTTCATCCGTTCAGCTAAAAACGGGAAAGAGACCCAGCTCACCCATAATGGTGAAAAGTATTTTGAGTATGCTTCCCGCTTTGGCTGGGCCGACTTGATGGAGGGTGAGAATGGAGGGCGGCCGGTCAATTTCTTTGTTCGGTGGTCACCCGATTCCAAAAAGCTTTACACCTCAATTCTGGACCTGCGCAGAGCCCGGAAGATGTATCTGTTGGGCTCTGTGAAGGAGGGCTATCGTTCCAAGCTCTATTCCTACTATCGGGCCTCCCCTGGGGATACCGATGTCCCATATTACATCCCCATGCTCTTCGACATCGAAAATCACAGGGCCGTTAGGATCGATCTCGATCCGGTTCCCCACTTTATCGGGCTGGACATTCGTTGGTTTGAAGATGGCCAGAGACTCTATGCCAGGCAGTACGAACGCGGCTACAAAGCCATGACTGTCTATGAAGTTGATGCGGCTTCCGGGAAAGTGAGGACGGTCGCGGGGGATGAAAACACAGCCTATATCGAGATCGGGATCTCTCGCTATCAGGTCCTGCCAAAAGCCGGTGAAGTTCTGATAACATCGGAGAGGGATGGATGGAATCACCTTTACCTTTTCGATTGGAAGACAGGGGAACTTATCCAGCAGTTAACTCGAGGGGCCTATGTTGTCTTGAATATCCTGCACGTCGATGAAGACCGAGGAATGGTCTACTTTACCGCTGTGGGTAAAGAAACCGGAGGGGATCCTTATCTGGTGCATCTTTATCGGGCGGCCTTCGATGGATCGGGCATAAAATCGCTGACCCCCGAGCATGCCTACCATGGTATCTTTTTGTCACCTGATGACAAATATTTTATCGACAATTATTCTCGAATCGACCTGCCTACCCGATCCGTGTTGCGTAATCTCGAGGATGGCTCTGTGGTGATGGCGCTGGAAGAGGCCGATATCGACGACATCCTGGCGATGGGATGGAAATTCCCTGAACCCTTTAATCTAAAGGCCGCGGACGGCGAAACCGATATTTATGGCCTGATCTGGAGGCCGACCAACTTCGATCCCTCCCGAAAATATCCGGTGATCGATTTGACCTACACCGGTCCTCAGGCCGTGAACACCCCTAAGACCTTTCGAAGAGCCTTAATGAGTTCGTGCACATCGCTGGCTGAGCTGCAGTTTATTATGATCGCTGTGGATGGTCGCGGCACAGCACAGCGCTCGAAAAAATTCCACGATTTCAGCTACAACAATCTTGGGGGGGGCTGTTTAGACCACATTGCGGCCATCAAGCAATTGGCAGAGAAATATTCCTACTTGGATGTCGAAAGAGTCGGCATCTACGGTGGCTCCGCCGGAGGGTATGATACCGCCCGGGCGCTTCTTGCCTGGCCGGAGTTCTACGATGTCGGGGTTTCTGCCTCAGGTAACCATGATCATCGCATGGCCAAGGCTTGGTGGCCCGAACAGTACATGGGATATCCTGTGGGTGATTTTTATGAAGAACAGTCGAATATCACCCAGGCCGGGAATTTAATAGGGAAGCTGCTGCTGATCCATGGGGAATTGGATGAGAACGTCAATCCCTCCGCCACCTTTCGTTTGGCCGATGCCCTCATCAAGCAAAACAAGGATTTCGACATGTTGATCGTTCCTGACAGCCATCATGGTTTTAGAGGGATCTACAGCGATTATGTGACCCGGAAGCGATGGGATTATTTTGTCCAACACCTGCACGGAGTGGATCCGCCTGAATTCAAGATCGAACCCTCTCCAGAGAGAAGATAAGCCTTCAAGTATACAGAAAGAGAGTGAAATTTAACGGATTTTGCAAACGGCAGAACAGAAATAAAGGTGATTTAGGATGCAACATGATCCAAGCAGAAATAATTGCAGGGGTTGATGAAATCATCTAAGCATTGGTTTTGCAGTTCGAAAGAATTAACTCTTCCGGGTTGCTGCGTGCCATTACAATAAGTTCAGGTTTATTTATTCTGTTACTTTTGGGGGGACGTAAGACATCGCCCGTTCGGCCATGGCGGTGATGGTGAGGGAGGGGTTGATACCCAGATTGGCGGGGATGGCGGAGGCATCGGTGACATACATGTTGTCATAGCCGAAGACACGGTGATAGGTGTCGATGACACCGGTATCGGCATCCTTTCCCATAACACAGCCTCCCAGCATATGCGCGCTGATGGGGATATTCAGCAGGGATTCGGTGATGGCATTTTGAGGAATGCCTCGCATGCGTTTTGCCATCCCTCTGACTGCGTCGTTGGCCTCTGGGATGTAGGTGGGGATCTTGTTCCCATCGGAGTCCGAGCTCAAGCCCTTGCGGAAAAAAGCCCACCAGCGACGCTTTCTGCAGATCGTGAGGTAGTTGTCTAGAGTCTGCATCACCAGCAGCACGACGGTTTTCCGCCCCCACCCAAAAGGCCACAATGTCCTCAGGAACCATAAAGGATGTTGCAGGCACATGCCGATGTGCCTTATGGGGCGCGGAATCCTGCCCCCGCCATCCGTGATCACTCCCCCCAGGATCCCCATGACATCCGATCCACTGGGGTAGCGCACCAATTGAACGCTGGTGTTGGCATTCACCTGCACACTGGATGTGATGGAGACTCCATAGGAGTGTGTGTCTTTATGTCCGATGGCGGTGGTTCCCGCCAAAACTTCGCTGTTGGTTCGAACCCTGTGCCCCAACTGAGGAGAGAGTTTGGGCAAAGATCCCATCTCCCTGCAGCGCAGCAGCAGGTCAAGTGTCCCCAAAACTCCGCCGGCCAGCACCACTCCTTTTGCCTCTAGGCTAAGCTTGGGCTTGAGGCCAATCCCAGTGGACTTTTTATAAATGATGCAATAGCCTTCCGTCGGGAGGGGTTTTACATCTAAAACTTTGTGCTCAGCGATGATCTTTACACCTAGATTTTCCGCCAGATAAAGATAGTTCTTGTCTAACGAGTTCTTGCCTCCATCCCGACATCCAACCATGCAGTGTCCGGTTTGTGTGCATCCCCGTCGGGGAGGACCTTGTCCGCCAAAATAGGGGTCCGGGACTTCCTCTTCAGGATTGCCGAAAAAAACGCCTACTTCGGAGGGTTTGAAATAATCGCTGCGTCCGATCTCCTCGGCGTAGTCCTTGAGCATATAATCAGTCGGCCAATAGGTCGGATTGGTAGCCACACCCAACATCGCTCTGGCTGTTTTGTAGTGTGGTTTCAGCTCTTCTTTCCAATTCTGCGCGAGCTGGCTCCATTGAGGGTCGGTAAAAAAATCATCCGGAGGAACAAACAGAGTGTTGGCGTAGACCAGACTGCCTCCCCCCACGCCGCTTCCGCCCAGCCCGATGACATCGTTCAGGATTTGGATCCGCTGGATGCCGTTGCAGAAGACAGCCGGTGCCCACAGGAATTTCCAAAAGGTCCAATTGGTCTTGGGGAATTCGCTCGGCTGCCAGCGCTTGCCGCTTTCGATCACACAGACGGAGTATCCCTTTTCAGCCAACCGCAGTGCTGCCACACTGCCCCCGAATCCGGAACCCACTATGATATAATCGTACGTCATTTTTGCCTGGACTATTAATAAAAAATGTCGATATTTGATTGACCAAAAACAAGTTGTGAATAATCCAGGTTAGTTATTATTATACAAACAGGTTATTATTTAAAGAATTTATTCCTATAGATGGAACACAAGATCCTTTTTACAGGGGTGGGGGTTGGAGGAAGCATCCTTAAAACCGGAATTGATGGATAGATGAGTATGTTACATAGAATTTTGGCGTTAAAAATCCGACCGGAGCGAAGCCATCCCCAAATTCTGGTATCATCACGGAATTAAGGATGCTTACGTGGTTGGATGGCGGCTTGCAATAATCTCTAGGTGTTGTTAATAATAAGCTGCGGAGAATTTGAATATCCATGACAAAAACGCTTGAATGCAAAAAAATTGACCTCGATGATCTCAAGCTCAAAAAGAACATCAGCAAGCAGCAGATCATATTCTACCTTAAGTCCTGTAAACATTATCGCTATCCATTTTTCGATCCCACCAACTGCTACCGCAGGGATGGTCTATTCCCAATGCTTGAGGAAACCTTGTTTCAGATCGGAGATAAGATGTCACAGGAATATGGGAAGAATTTTTTCTCGATAAATCTCCGTGGAAGTTGGCTGCGCGGAATCCCTATCCGAGGGGATGATGTGGATGTGCTTTTTATCGTCTCTGATCTACCCAATGCAGCCAAAGTGGACATCCAGGAGTACACCCGGCGCAGCCTTCAGAGTAAAAATCCTTTGTTCCAGATGTGTGAAGGCAAGATCGAGCTCGGAATGAAGGTGACTCCCATAGTCTTTCTTGACTTGACGCAGGTCCGGACCATCATGAATTCCTATATGTACGGTCTGGGACGTTTTTTGAAAGGGCAAACCGGGGGCGATCGAGATGACTATCAAGATTCCTTTTTTGGATCGAAGATGACCGAAAAAAAGAAACAATTCTTAAAAAGCGGTATCTTGATTCCCTATGTGGGCTGGGTCTATGGCAGGGACCGAAAAAGAGAAGTTTTTGATGAGATCGAAAGATACCTTCCACTGCCGACCATGCCCACTCGCTTGTATTCAGAGGACGAGATCAGTGAAACCAAGGAGACTATCCGTCATGCTTTCATTGCCCGCAACCTCATTTATCCCTCTTTGGAGATAAAAAAGTGGGTTGATCTGAAGGAATTGGAAGTTAACGACTTGAAAAATGAGGCCATGCATCTCTACCGCGCGCTGGAACCGCTGCCTGAGGTGTATTCGCGAGCCGTGATCAATTACATTTATACACTCGAGATCGAAGCCCGATTTTTAGGCAAGGTTGTAACACCCGAACGCGTTAAGAAATTTGCCCCTTCCTATGATCAGCTGGTCTATGATATTTTGGAGATGGCCTATCTGCGTCTTGCCCAGGCCCCGGCCTAATCCGGGTGAGACAAAATTTGTTCAAATACCATTTGACAAATTTTGGCAGGAGTTGGTCTTCAATGAACGTATCACCCCTCCCTGCAAATAGTCTAACCCCTAACGGTGAGTTTTTCCTGAGTAAAATCACCTTGGATATCCTCCCTCCTGGTGATTGACCAAAATACCCCTGTTTGCGAACATAGGGGACACCTTAAGCAGGATTGGATTGTGCAATGCATATAATCGAAACCAAAGAGAATAATCGAAACAATGATGCGTCACAGTTAGTGGTGATGAGGTATTGACAAAAAATGTCAAATTTTTTACTGTAAGGAAATAATCATGGCATCCAACCTGGGAGAACTGCTATTACGGGAAAAACTCTTAGACACGGATCAGTTGCAGACTGCTGTTGATTACCAGAAAAAGAACGAGGTGGCCATGGGAACGGCAATCGTCAGTTTGGGGCTTCTGTCTGAAGAGGAAATGGCACAGGCTTTGAGCCGGCAGTTGGGATACCCTTATATCAACCTGGATCAGTTCGAGGTCTATCCGGATGTGATCAACCTGATTCCTGTCGAGATCGCTCAAAAACATCTCATCATGCCGATTCACCGCATCCGTTCCTTTTTGACTTTGGCTATGCTCGATCCCACTGACTTGGATGTGATCGAAGATATCCGTTTTAGGACCGGGCTGAGCATTCAACCGGTCATCGCTTCCGAGACCGGGATCATCAATGCTGTCAAGAAATACTATGGCTCCTCCGATTCCCTGCGCGTGAAACAGATCGTAGACGAGATCGAGCAAGCGGAAGACATCAGCGTCAATATCATCGAGGAAGAAGAAGAAGATTATGATATCGAGGAGCTGGTCGACTCAACAGAAGAAGCACCCATCATCACCTTGGTGAATACGGTGTTCATCGATGCCATCAAAAAGGGCGCTAGTGACGTCCACTTCGAGCCCTATGAAAAGGCTTTTCGTGTACGCTACCGCTTGGACGGCACCCTGTACGAGATGATGAACCTGGCCATGAAATTCCGCAATCCGGTTCTGTCGCGGGTGAAGATCCTCTCTAATATGGATATTGCGGAAAAGCGCTTGCCCCAGGACGGACGGATCAAGATGCGGGTTAAGATGGAAAGTGGCGTGCGCAAAGAAGTGGATATGCGTGTTTCCAGCGTGCCTACCATATTCGGTGAGAAGATCGTTGTTCGTATCTTAGACAAGGAAATGCTGCGGCTTGATCTGACTCAGCTGGGATTTGAAAAAGATTCTTTGGCGACCTTTAAGCAGGCAATCGTCAGGCCTTGGGGCATTGTGCTGGTGACCGGACCGACCGGAAGCGGAAAGACCAATACAGTGTATTCAGCCATCTCCACCCTGAATTCTATGGAAAAAAATATCATGACCGCGGAAGATCCGGTGGAGTTCTATATACCAGGGATCAACCAGGTCAACATCAAAGAGGAGATCGGCCTCAGTTTTTCCAACATCTTGAGAAGTTTCCTGCGGCAGGACCCCGACATTATGCTGGTGGGAGAGATGCGGGACTTCGAGACCGTGGATATCGCGATCAAGGCTGCTCTCACAGGACATTTGGTGTTCTCTACGGTGCATACCAATGATGCCGCCAGCACCGTCGTCCGGCTCGTGAACATGAACGTGGAACCGTTTTTGGTTGCGGATTCACTCTGTATGATCGTAGCCCAGAGATTGGTGAGGCGTCTTTGCAAAAAATGCCGGGCTAAACATAACCTGACGCCTGAGGCGCTTATGGACATCGGTTTTCCGGAACAAGAAGCGTCCAAGGTCAAGATCTACAAACCGAACGGCTGTCAGGAATGTCATAACACAGGATATAAGGGAAGGACTGCGCTTTACGAAGTCATGGAAGTCACCGAGGAAATTAAGGACCTGATTTTGAGCCGAGCCTCTTCCCGAGATATAAAGAAAAAAGCAATGGAGCAGGGTATGTCTACTCTGCGGCGCAGCGGGCTCGTTAAAATCAAAGCCGGAGTGACTTCAGTGGAAGAGGTTTTGAGAGAGACCGTTAGAGATACGGAGGTCTGATATGGCTATCACAATTCAAGAATTATTGCAGATCGCGGTCGAAAATGATGCCAGTGATCTGCACATCACCACCCATATTCCACCGAGGATTCGTGTGGATGGGTTGTTGGTGTCAATCGATCATCCCCCTCTGAGTCCGGCTGAAACGAAAAACCTCGTTTACAGCCTGCTGACCGATCGGCAGAAAAAGATGTTCGAGGAAAAGCTGGAGCTTGACTTCTCTTTTGGCCTTAAGGAGTTGGGCCGGTTCCGGGGCAATGTTTTTATGCAAAAGGGGGCCGTGGCCGCTGCCTTTCGTAGGTTCCTTCCTACGATGTGGTCTTTTTCGCAACTGGGTCTGCCCCAGAGATTGGCTCAATTGTGCTTTCTCCCCCGAGGATTGGTCCTTGTAACCGGGCCGACGGGGTGCGGGAAATCCACAACCCTGGCCTGTCTTTTGAATTATGTTAACGAAGAGAGACCGGTACATATTGTGACCATCGAAGATCCCATCGAATACTTTTTCAATCCTAAAAAGGCCATCATCAATCAGAGAGAGCTTCTGGTGGATACACTCAACTATTCGAACGCTCTGCGTTCTGTGTTAAGACAGGACCCGGATGTGGTGCTGGTTGGGGAGATGCGCGATCTTGAAACGGTGGAAGCCTGCCTGCGTACGGCGGAGACGGGGCACTTGACCTTTTCTACGCTGCATACCAACTCTGCTGCAGAAACCATTTCCAGGATCATCGACATCTTTCCTGCTCAATATCAGGCCCAGGTGAGGATCATGCTTTCCATGACATTGGAGGCGGTCATCACTCAAATGCTGTTGCCGAGAGCCAATGGTAAGGGGCGGGTGCTGGCCATGGAACTGCTCATCCCCAATGCCGCTATCCGCAACCTTATCCGAGAAAACAAACTGCATCAGATCTATTCGTCCATGCAGATGGGTCAGGAAAAGTATGGGATGATGACCTTCAACCAATCGCTGGCCAACCTATATTTAAAAGGACAGATCACCTACGAAACAGCTATGAATGTGACTTCGAAACCCGAAGAACTCACGGATATAATTTCGAGAAAAGAGGGCCTGAAAGTGGTCGAGCGAGGCTTTAAGCCTACAAGCATGCGCAAAGCATAAAGGGGTAAAATATGCCTATATTTCAATGGAAAGGGAAAAACCGTTACGGCGATGTCGTACAGGGGGAGAGAAGAGCCCGCTCTGTCGATGAGCTGCGGGTTGCACTCGAAAAGGAGCAGATCACAGCTTCAGAGGTCAAGCGCAAAGGCGAACTCAGTCTGTCTTTTTTACAGAGGCGCAAGGTCCGGCTCAAAGAACTGGCCATTTACAGTCGCCAACTCTCTGTCCTGATCGACGCCGAATTGCCATTGATCCAAAGTCTGAACATTCTGTCTGAACAGACCACGAATAAATACTTCAAAAGTGTCATACAAAATATCCGGGAAGATGTGGAAGCCGGTTCGACTTTGAACCAGGCCAAGAGGAAATATCCCAATGTCTTCAATGACCTTTACTGCAACCTGGTGGCTTCGGGTGAACAGAGCGGCTCACTGGACATTATGCTGCGTCGCTTGTCGGAGTTTTTGGAAAAGATCGTAAAACTCCGTTCTCAGGTCACCCAAGCCATGATCTATCCCCTGGCGATCGTGACCTTCGCTGTGATCGTCGTGATATTTATGATGTGGAAGATCATCCCTGTGTTTGCCAACATCTACATTGAGTTGGGTGCGACTCTACCAGGTCTAACAGCGTTTGTCCTGGTGATCAGCCGTTTTGTTCAGAGCTACATCTTGCTTATCTTTTTAGGCATAGTCGGCTTGATAATTGGCATACGGTTTTGGCGAAAAACAGTAAGTGGGCGCAAGATAACCGACCGCTTCATGCTCAAGATGCCGCTCTTTGGATCTCTCCTGGAGAAGGTCGGTCTGTCCCGCGTCACCCGTACCTTAAGCACTCTGCTTTCCGGTGGTGTTCCTATGCTGGAGAGCATGAAGATCACTTCAGCCACATCCGGCAATGTGATCATCGAGGAGCAGCTTTTGGTAGCACGCTCCCTGGTGGCGGAAGGAACCAGCCTTACCGATGCGCTGCGGGAGACCGGTCAATTTCCTTTTATGATGACCCAAATGATCGGAGTCGGTGAAGCTACCGGTACTCTGGATGAAATGCTGTCCAAACTCGCTGATTTTTATGATGAGGAAGTTGAAGCAGCGGTTGCCGCCTTGTTGTCCGTACTCGAACCCATACTTCTCATTTTTGTGGGAGGTCTGGTCGGAACCATCGTCGTGTCCATGTATCTCCCCATATTCAGTTTGATCGGCGAACTCTAAGGACTAAGCAACGCCCGTAAAGAGATATTTCATGAGAAAACCTCAGCCAAGTTCGGGTTGAGGTTTCCTCGGATTTATAAGAATAGAAAAAGAAGACAATAGCATGACAGCTCAACGAAGAAGCATTTTCTGGTTCATCATCGTGCGGCTGATCATCTTTACCTCACTGCTGTTAAGCACGGTTACTATCCAGTACAGTGCCGAGACTCCACTG
>JAUWSR010000155.1 GCA_030609975.1 Acidobacteriota bacterium
ATGAAGCCCATTACCTCCTGAGCATCAAGGATAACGGTGTGGGCTTCCCCAAAGATCTGGATTTTCAGGCCACCCAGACTCAAGGACTTCAGATCGTCAATGATCTGGTGGCCCAACTGCAGGGGACCATCCGGCTTGATCGCCGCGGGGGCACTACATTTAAAATTTCGTTCTAGTGGAGTCATTGCGAGGCCCTACTTTCCTCGAAATAACATAGGATTACTTTGCTTCGCTCGTTCAAGATCCGAAGGACTGAGGCAAACTCTCCGAACTCAGCGCTTATTCTGCTCTGACAATATGGTTTCGACACGCTCCCGGATTATCATCTCTATCATCTCGGTAAGTGCGATCTGAGACGGGGAAACTTGGGAGCTGTCCGAAACGAAAAACTCTGATATCTCACATTCCAGCCCACGGGCGATCTTGGTCAGGATCTCCCAGGTAGGGTTGGAATATTTTCCACCTTCAATGTTGCAGAGACTGGAAGCGGGGATACCGGCTAGATCAGCCAATTCCTTCTGCAGCATGGACCTGCCGGATTTAATCCGGCTTGACTTCGTCTGACGAAGGCGTTTGATATTGGCCCCAAGATCATCCAATCCAAATTCCATATAAAAATTAATACCACAAATAATTTAATTCTTCAAGTCTCCTCTCCTCCCTCAAGGCTTTGAGTGTATAAGATACCCCAGTTATCCTCCGCCTAAAAATATAATTGAAAAAATTACTTGACATGGCAATAATATGGAAATAAATTATAATAGCAAGTAATTAATGGCATGAGGGATAAAAACAATATTTAAGAGGAGGGTAATGTATGCCTAAACTAACACTGGATGATCTGAAAAAGATCAGGGAGAGGGTCCAAAGCCAAAGCCTCCTGAGCGAGGAGGGGCCTTACAAGGTTAAGGTGACCGTCCACATGGGTACCTGCGGCATCGCCGCCGGAGCTCGTAAAGTTATGGAGACCCTTATGAATGAGGTGGAAGAGAAAAATGTCCAAAATGTTTTCCTCACCACCAGCGGGTGCGCCGGTCTCTGCAGCCTGGAACCTATGGCTACCGTCGAAATTGCTGACTCGATACCCATCAAGTACGCGGAACTGACGCCGGAGAAGACCAAAGAGATCTTCGAACGGCATGTCCTGGGACAGGAACCGGTGCTTGAGTATGCCATCGCTGCCGGCAGCGAACGGTCGATTTAGGAGGCAAAAACATGAAAGAAAAACATTATCGTATGCAGTTGAACCTCTGTGGAGGATCGGCCTGTTATGCCAATCATTCCTTTGAAGTAAAAAAGGCTTTGGAGAGCGAATTAAAAAAACAGGGCCTTGAACGCGAGGTCGAGATCGTCACAACAGGCTGCAACGGTTTCTGTGATACCGGCCCCCTGTTGGTAGTTAAGCCTGAGAATATCTATTACAATCACTTGAAACCCGAGGATATTCCTCACCTTGTGGAGGAACACTTTCTCAAGGGCCGCCCGGTTAAAAGGCTCATGTTCATTCCCCCATCCGAAGAGGAATTCCTGCCCAAACTCTCCGAGTTGAGCTTTTTCAAAAAACAGATCCTGGTAGCGCTCAGGAATCGAGGTGTGATCGATGCCGAAAAGATCGATGATTACATCGGCCGCAACGGCTACATGGCTGTGTCCAAAGCCTTGACCGAAATGACTCCGGAGCAGATCTTGGATGAGATCAAAGCTGCAGGGCTGCGCGGCCGCGGGGGGGCAGGCTTTCCCACCGCAGTCAAATGGGAAATGGTGAATAAAGCCGAAGCTGACACGAAGTACATCGTTTGTAATGGGGACGAGGGAGACCCCGGGGCCTATATGGACCGCAGCATCATCGAGTCCGATCCTCATTCGATTTTGGAGGGAATGCTCATTGGGGCTAAAGCCATGGGTGCCAAAGAAGGAATCGTCTACATCCGTAATGAATACCCTATCGCCGTCCAGCGCATGAATGTGGCCATCGATCAGGCCCGCGAATATGGTCTGTTGGGAAAGGATATTCTAGGAACCGGATTTGATTTTGACGTCAAGGTCATCCGTGGGGCCGGCGCGTTTGTATGTGGCGAGGAAACCTCACTCATTGCGTCTATTGAAGGCCGTTTAGGAGAGCCGCGTCCACGCCCGCCCTTTCCAGCTGAAAGCGGCCTCTGGGGAAAACCCACCAATATCAACAATGTCGAAACCTGGGCCAATGTACCGGTGATCATTGACCGCGGCTCCGATTGGTATTCTTCCATCGGAACCGAGACCAGCAAAGGGACCAAGGTCTTTTCGGTAGTGGGCAAGGTCAAAAATACAGGTCTTGTGGAAGTGCCCATGGGAATCACATTGGGTGAGATCATTTTTGATATTTGTGGTGGCGTCGCCGATGATAAAAAATTCAAGGCGGTCCAGATCGGAGGTCCGTCCGGTGGCTGTCTGCCTGCAGAGCACCTGAATCTGCCCATTGATTATGAGAGCCTCACCGCAGCCGGAGCCATGATGGGTTCCGGGGGCATGGTCGTGACGGATGAAAGCACCTGCATGGTGGACATGGCCCACTTCTTTTTGAACTTCGTCAAGGACGAATCCTGTGGAAAGTGCACGCCCTGCCGCGAAGGTATTCCTCTGATGTTGGATTACCTCACCCGCATCAAAGAGGGCCGGGCCGAGCTGGAAGATCTGGAAGACCTGTATGAATTGGCGCAGGGAATTAAAGAAAGCTCGTTGTGCGGTTTAGGAAAAACCGCCCCTAATCCTTTTTTGACCACCTACCGCTATTTCAAGAATGAATACATCGATCACATCAAATACAAAAAATGTGATGCCGGTGTGTGCAGTCTTTTGGTTTCTGCACCCTGCCACCACACCTGCCCCATCGAAACTGAAGCCAGTTCTTACATTGCCCTGGTCGCTCAAGGGAAATACAAAGAAGCTCTGGATGTCAACATCTGGGCTAATCCGCTTCCCAGCGTCTGCGCTCGTGTCTGCCACCACCCTTGTGAGACCACCTGTAAAGCCGGTCAGTTTGGCGAGCCGATCGCTGTACGCGACCTCAAACGTTTTGTCACAGATAAAGCTCATGCTGAGGGAGGACTATCGCAAGTAAAACCGCCCGCAGAAAAACTCGACAAGGTGGCCGTTGTGGGCTCCGGACCTGCCGGTCTAATGGCCGGGTGGGAACTGGGCAAACAGGGCTATCAGGTAACGATTTTCGAGGCAGAATCCGTTCCCGGCGGGATGCTCTCCTGGGGTATCCCCGAATACCGCCTTCCCAAAGAGGTCCTGTACTCAGAGATCGACCGCATCAAAGATATCGGGCTGGAGATCAAGTTCAACACCCGGGTTGGTCAAGATGTGACCATTGACGAGCTCAGAGAGCAGGGGTACAAGGCTGTCTTCCTAGCCACCGGCACTCCCGTCAACCTCAAACTTGGGATTCCCGGAGAAGAGCTCGAGGGCGTGGTCGATCCAATTGAGTTCCTAAAAAAATATAACCTGGAGGGCAAGGCTGAGATTGGAAAAAAAGTAGCCGTCGTGGGCGGCGGCAACACAGCTTTTGATGCCGCCCGTACAGCCTGGCGTTTGGGTGCGGATGTCACCATCCTTTACCGCCGCACCCGTTCTGAGATGCCGGCCAACGTGGAGGATATCGCAGAGGCTCTGGAGGAAGGGATCAAGATCGAGGAGTTAACCCTGCCCATCGAAGCCTATGCAGAGAACGGCCGTTTGAGCGGCATCAAATGCCAGAAAATGCAGCTGGGCGCATTCGATAAATCCGGACGACGACGTCCCCTTCCGCTGCAGGACAGTGAGTTCGACCTGGAAGTGGATACCCTGATCCCTGCCATTGGTCAGGAACCGAATCTTGATTTTATGAAGGGGAAGACCGAGCTTCAAGTTTCCAAATGGAATACCTTGGAGATCGATCCCGAAACCATGGCTACCAACCTGCCTGGCATCTTCGCCGGGGGAGATCTGGTCACCGGGCCCGCCACTGTATTGGAAGCTATGGGACAAGGCAAGATCGCGGCAGAATCCATCCACAAGTATATCCGGGGTGAAAGCCTGGAAAGAGATTATCAACCCACCAGTGCCCGTTTGGAGGTGCCGCCGGTCCAGTTTATTCCTGAGGACGATGTGGAACCGGTCAGGATCCACATGCCTAAGCTGCCCGTGGAACAGAGGATGAACACCTTTAAAGAAGTCGAACTGGGGATTACGGATGAGATGGCGATGGACGAGGCCAAACGTTGTCTCCGCTGTGACCTGGAAAGTCTAAGAATGAGAGGCGAAGGAGCACAAAATGGCAGGTAAAAAGCTTTATGTGGGGAATATCTACTGCATGGCGCAAAAAGAACACCTGCGCGACCTGTTTGGCCAGTACGGTAGAGTGGACTTTGTAAACATGCTCGAAGGTACGGGCTACGGCTATGTAGAGATGAACACGGTCGTCGCTGCCGTCAAAGCCAAGAAGGCCTTGGACGGCAGCGATTTTCTGGAGAGGACCATACGGGTAAAATACGCGGACGAACCTGTCTACATGTGAAAAAATAGGACCGTCCCCTAAAAGCCACCGAGAACAGTTTTTATATTCAGAATCTGTGCGACCTTAAAAAACGAGAAGGCCTCCACGAATACCAGAACGATATACAGAGTGAGAACTCCGTAAAGCAGGATGCCGATGCGCATCTTGCCAAAGACCTTGAAGTTTTTATGGATCAGAAAAAAGCTTATACAGAATACGGTCAATAGATATTTAACGATCAAGGCCAACGCGATATCCTTGTTCATTAACAACAGCATAAAGGGATTGAGTTCGACGCCTCCGAAACGGATCAAGGTCAGAGTCAAGTAGGCATCCAGCATACAAAGGATGAGGATAGAGGTGATAACGATCAGGTAGTGTGTGTTGTAGCGGTCGACATAATAATTTACGTCTTCTTCATCCCGGCGGGCACACTTCCGTTTTCCCCAAAAAGCAAAGCGGCTCAGGGGTTTTGTAGGACATGTCCTCCGGTCGAATTGTCGGCGTCTTTCCGTATTCATGCCATAAAATACAAGAGAGAGTCACCTGTGAGATGAAAAATCCGACTCTCCCGCTTCCTTGTGATAAATTTTATACCACAGCAAAAGATAACGTGTCAAACGATTAATGAAAGCGTGTTAATGAAAGCGAAATGAAAAATGTAATAAAAATGTCATTGCTTCACTTTGCTCGCAATGACTTTGCTTTTTGCTTCAATCGGGCGCACGATATATTTGTCTGTATCTTCGCTTCTTCAGCAATTTCATATACAATAAATTGTTTTCGGCCTACCATTCAATCATTGAATAAGGAGATCACAGCATGAAGATCATAACGGACAGCATCACCCTCACCACACAGGGCTTTAATGATATGCATGACATCACTGAAGACGTCTCCCGCAGGCTTATCGACCATGAATTGTCAAACGGAACGGTCACAATCTTTGTGCCGGGTTCGACCGGAGGACTGACCACCATCGAGTTTGAACCGGGGTTGGAGCGTGACTTCACCGAGCTCATGGATCGGATCATCCCGGGAGATGTGGTCTACCATCACGATGCGCGCTGGGGAGACGGCAATGGCTTTTATCATATGCGGGCCTCCCTGTTGGGGCCGTCGCTGTCTGTCCCCTTTAAGGACGGCCGATTGACATTAGGGACTTGGCAGCAGATCGTCTTCCTCGATTTCGACAACCGTTCCCGCGCCCGCAGTCTCGTCCTCCAATATATGGGGGAATAACGAAATTGAAAATTTTCCATGATAAATCCCGTCTATTGGAATAAAATGAAGATGGATTAAAACTGAGATATAATCCCATGACAGATCTCAAAGATAAACTCGAACAGCTCAAACGCGAACGTGCTGCCCGCTCCAAATCCCAATCCATTAAAGACACCTGGTCTAAACTGGACAAAGACAACGCTCTCACTACCAAGGAGAAACTCGAAGCCTTGATCAACCTCCGTCCCCAGAAAGAAAAAAGGGTTCAAAAACCAAAAGTAGAATCAGTTGAGCGCGAGCCGCTGCAATTCACAGAAAATCCCTATGCTTTGGAAGTCCGGTATGGACAAGTCACTATCGGCGATGGCCTCAAGATCAGCGGCCATCTCTTGGCTTGCCTCAGCCGTGAACCGAAGTTTGAAGATCTCGATCTCTCCACCGCTCTCTTTTTCGACCTCGAAACCACGGGGCTATCCGGGGGAACCGGCGTTATCCCTTTTAACATCGGACTTGGCTACTACCGCGATGATAAATTCTGGGTGGTGCAGTATTTCCTAGGAGAACTGGCTGAAGAGGAGCGCATGCTGAAGGAATTCGATCAGCTCCTCTCCGACATGGATTTTCAGTCCTTGGTCTCATACAACGGCAAGACCTTTGACCTGCCTCTGCTTGAGACCCGTTTTATCCTTCACCGGCTTCCCTTTCGTTTACACAGCCTTCCCCATCTGGATTTCCTATTCCCCGCCCGTAATCTCTGGCAGCACAAATTTGAGAACTGCAAGCTCTCCTACCTGGCCAGGCAGTTGTTGCTGACCGGCAGGGATGATGATATCCCCTCCTCAGAGGTTCCCTGGCGCTATTTCCAGTACCTTCAGACCGGGGACTTCAGTTTGATCGAACCCGTACTCTATCATAACTCCGAGGATATCCTTTCGCTTTTAGGCCTGGTTATAATGGGAGCCTCAATATTCGATGAAGATCCTGATTCCTGTTCGGCCGGGGCCATGGATTTTTTTGGTGCCGGCAAGGTTCTGGAGAAAGCCGGCCAAACTGAAAAGGCTGCCGATTATTTTGAAAAAGCCCTCAACGGCTCACTCTCCGATGATGTTGGCCTGTCCACCCGCCGCCGGCTTGCCTCCCAGTACAAAAGAAGTGAAACCTGGGAGAAGGCCGTTTCACTCTGGAAAGAGATGTCGGACTCCGAATATGCCTCCTCTGATCTCCTGTACTCCTTGCGGGAGCTTTCCATGTATTTCGAGCATCATGAAAAACACTTCAAGAATGCCCACAGGTATGCAGAAGAAGGTTACGTCGTGGCCATGGGATTCTCATCCCGCTATGAACAGGACTTCTCCCATCGTAAAGACCGCCTGAAACAAAAGCTGAAAAAAGAACTTAATGAAAAAGAAAAACCCGATGCAAAGTAATAAACACATGAAAACCATGCAGCTCGATCACTTCGCTCCCATCGAGGATAACCCGCTCTCTCTGGTCGATCGTCCTATCCCCAAACCCAGCGCCGATGAGATCCTTATCCGGATCCACGTCTGCGGCGTCTGCCACACAGATCTTCACACAGTAGAGGGTGAACTTCCCCAAGTCAAACTTCCCGTTATCCCTGGTCACCAGGTCGTAGGAACCGTGGCGGCACTCGGACCATCCGCTGCCCGCTTCAAAGAGGGAGAACGTGTGGGTGTGGCCTGGTTGCATTCCACCTGTGGGAGATGCCGCTTCTGTAAAAAAAACAAAGAAAACCTCTGTGAAAACGCCAAATTCACGGGCTATAGTGTGGATGGAGGTTATGCGGAATACATGGTGATACCAGAGGCATTTGCCTATGCCATTCCTGATTTATTCTCAGATGAGGAAGCCTCGCCCCTTCTGTGCGCAGGCATAATTGGATACCGGGCTCTGCGGCTGTGTGAGATCCAGCCTGGTCAGCGTTTGGGCCTTTATGGATTCGGTGCATCGGCCCATGTGGCCATCCAAGTAGCTGTCCATTGGGGCTGTGAGGTCTATGTTTTCTCACGGAGCCAGGCCCATCAAGAACATGCACGACAATTGGGAGCAACCTGGGCGGGATCTCCCCAGGACGATCCACCCGTCAAATTGGACAGCTCCATCAATTTTACTCCGGCAGGGGAGACCGTACTGAATGGTCTCAAGCACTTGGATAAGGGCGGCACCCATACCCTCGCCGGCATCTACATGACGCCCGTCCCTGAGATGGACTATACTCAATACCTCTATCATGAACGGACTCTAAGGAGTGTTGCTAATGCCACACGTCAGGATGGAGAGGAACTGCTCTCGGTTGCAGCCGAGATCCCCATCCGCACCACAACCACAGCGTTTCCCCTCGAGGATGCGAACAAGGCCCTTAAGCTTAACAAAGACAGTGCCATCGACGGCGCCGCAGTCCTCAAGATAACATAACACTGCGAAAATGGCTTTTTGTAATCGGCTTGGTTCTCATAGTCTATCTTTTTTCCATGGTGAGCAGCAAAAAGGCGAAAGCAAAATTGCCTTTTCAGCAAAGATTCAACGAAGCAATATCGGTCCTGGTTTGGGCTTTGACCATTTTTTATGTCATTTTCTTTTTCCGCTGGTTATACACGATCATCTTCAAGTAGCTCCCACAAAACCTTACCGCCTGATTTCACTCATAAATACCTTGCGGTTCAACTTGATTTTGCTATAATAACTCCATCTTTACGGTGCGCCCGTAGCTCAGCTGGATAGAGCGACTGACTACGAATCAGTAGGTCGGCAGTTCGAATCTGTCCGGGCGTACCACTAAATCACCCCATATGCATCTTTATAATCAGCAACTTATCCTCTGAAGTATTGAATTTGTTCTTTCTGTAATTTTCAACGATTTTCAGCAATTTTCAGTAAAAAAG
>JAUWSR010000105.1 GCA_030609975.1 Acidobacteriota bacterium
GAAACAGATACCCAGCGCACCAGAGTCCGTTTATTATGCTGCCGGTTTTGGCGGCAATTACGTTGTCGTAGACAATGAACATGATCTGGTCATCGTCGTCAGATGGGTGGGGAACACCCGGAACCTGGATGGGATCGTGCAGCGTGTTTTAGCAGCTATCGAGTCCAATTGACCGAGTATCTTTTGACATTTGGGGACAGTCCCCCAGATTATATTGACAACAATGGAGTTACGCAGGAATTCCCACCTTTTTTTTCCTTAGAATCAACTTTTGAGGGTATAAAACCGCAGATTAAGAGCAAAAACTTTCTCTAGTGCCTGACGTATGAAAAATGTGATATGGTATATGCTTTTAATAAAACACGAGTAAAATCATGTCCCCATTTTGTAATAATCGAATCATAAAGATTTTTTCAGCGATTGGATTAGCTCTGCTGATTCTGCAACCCACTACAGCCTCAAACAGCGCTAAATATCCTACAATCGATCCCTTAGCGGTGGATACACCTCCAACTATCGACGGCGTCCTGGATGATCCTGCCTGGGAAAATGCCCCTTTCATTACCGGTTTCAAGACCTGGCAACCGGATTATGGCAAAGCTATGGAGGACGATACCATTGTCTACATGGCTTATGACCGCGAAAACCTGTATTTTGGTATCCGCTGTATCGATACTCAGCCCCATCGCATCAAATCCTCTGTCTCAAGTCGGGACAGCATCCGTTCCGACGACTGGATCGGCATCAATCTCGATACGTTTAATGACCATCAGTCCCTCCATGTCTTCTACTGCAATCCCTTGGGAATACAAGCCGACTCACGTTTCGAAGGAGGGAATGAAGATTTCAGTGTAGATATGGTTTGGTACAGTGAAGGCAAAATCGACGATAAGGGCTATGTGGTAGAAATCCAGATTCCCCTTAAGAGCATCCGTTTCCGCCACAAAGATCCGGTTGAGATGGGAGTGATCTTTGAGCGCGCCATCAGCCGCAGTACCACAACAGGTACGTTTCCAGCTCTTGACCCAGAACAAGGTCCGAATTTTCTAACTCAGACCATGACTATGCGCTATCCGGATGTTAAACACTACCGGCTGCTGGAATTTATCCCAGCGGCAACCTACAGACGTCAAGGAGATCTGGAAGAGGGCCGTTTAGCCTTCAATGACGATCAAGGCGATCTTAGTTTGACAGCACGCTACGGCATCACTTCTGATCTCATTTTCGATGGAACCTTGAATCCGGATTTCAGTCAGGTCGAGTCCGATACCGGCCAAATCGATTTCAACCAGCGCTTTGCCCTTTTTTATCCCGAGAAAAGGCCCTTCTTCCTGGAAGGTTTGGAAAAATTCAACTTTGGAGGCTTCCACTCGGGCGATCCTCTCAGAGAAGTCGTCCACACACGAACCATCCTCAATCCTATTATCGGGGTGAAATTCAACGGGCGGGTCAGCCAAAAGGATTCCATCGCCTCGATCTACGCCCTGGACAATCTCCCAAATGAATCCAGCGATAATCATGCTCATTTTGGCATCGTCCGTTACAAACGGTCCTTGAGTAAAGACAGTTTTATAGGCGGTTTCTACACCGGACGAGAACGGACCAATGGCTATAATCGTGTATATGGGGCAGACGGACAGATCCGCATCAATCAGGCAAGCACTTTTGGTTTTCACATTTTCAATTCCAATACGCATAAAGACAAAGACCAAGCCAAAAGCGATGGGCACATTCTGGGACTCGACTACAGTTTAATGAACCGGGACTGGATCGTCGCTCTGGGCCTTATAGATGTTGATAGGGATTTTAATACCGAAACAGGTTTTATCACCCGGACCGGGCTCACGCGCTTCCGGTCAGGCGTCCTGAAGATGCTCTATCCGAAATCCGGCATCATCAAACGTATCGATGCCATGATCCACAGCTACCAAACCTACGACAAGATCGATGATCTCTATGAGACCATGAACATGATCGATGGGGCGCTCATCCTTCCAAGAAGTTCCAGGATTCTGACCGGTTACCGTTACTCCACGGAAATCTTTTTGAGCAAGCGTTTCAACACAAACCGTTTCCGGTTAATCGCCGGCGGCCAACTCACAAATAAGCTTGAGCTAAACCTTATTTATTATTACGGCAACAAAATCCGATATGTACTTGATCCCTATCAGGGAAAAGGCAATGACGCTCTGGCTTCTCTGAGGTTTCTCCCTACCGATAAGCTTCATCTTGATTTAAGCCTTACTTATTCGGATTTTTACCGATCTTCCGATTCCAAGAAGATATTTGACTACCTGATATCCCGAGGTCGCCTCACATATCAGGTCAATAAGTATTTGTTCTTTCGAGGAATTCTCGAATACAACTCCTTCCACAAGTCACTGTTGACCGATCTGCTGGCCTCATTCACCTACATCCCGGGAACGGTTGTCCATGTGGGATACGGCTCGTTTTTCGAAAAGATCAGGTGGGAAAATGGGGACTATTACCCCTCGGACAGATATCTCGAGACACAAAGGGGATTTTTCTTCAAGGCCTCCTATCTCTGGAGATTCTAGCCCTTCAGCGGTTCACAGCAATCCGCACAAACACACCTAGATGGCGATTGTCTCGCACGGATCTGTCACGCTGAAAAGGCACGAATTCATGGGAATCATACACATCTATCGCATAGAAATATCCACCCTTCCACGGAAAACCAGTGGGCTTTAAAAAGGTCTGGGAGGCGGTGTGATATCTGTCTCTCCCCCGGTTAACCTTGCTTTTAAACCTGTCTACACTGAGCGACGTCGTTCCTGAAATTTCGCTGGAGAGATCCACTGTTATGGATGACAGGCGATCCGCTGAGTAAAGCAAAACACTCGCTTTCTGCCCCCCTTTTGTCCAAAAACCATCCAGCTCTTTGCCGTAGTGATTTTCATTTTGGAAATAAAGCACACAATCCTGCTCCTTGAATACAACAGGATCATCAAGCTGAATGTTGAAAAAAATATAGACCAGCACAAGTACTGAAATGACAGACACATAGCTTACATGAAATACAAGACTGTGTAGAGGCTGCGGTTGATCCTGAACTTTCCCTTTTTTCAAGAATATAAATGCTAAAAGAACCGTAAAAATAATCCACGCCGCCAGGGGAATCCAGTCAATCTTTTTGGGATCATAAAAACTGGGGATTAAGCCACGTAGATCCACAAAAGTGTTGCTCAAAGAAGCCAACAACTGGCTGTAGATTGCTTTTTTATATTCAAACAAGATATTCGGACTATGATAAAGAAGCCTGGGATCACGTAAGGTTAAAAACACGACCACAAAACTCAGGGCGATCCCTATAGATTTTATGACCGCCCCCAACCGGCTGTGATCCTGCCCCAGAGCCGACGCGGCAAATAACGCCAAGATCCAAAAAATGGAAAGCATGTGTCTCCCCGGGGGACAATAAGCGCTTAAAACGTTCGACCAGGAAACAAAGGCCCAAAAGATCAGCAGCAGCAGCCCCAGAAAAAAAGCGTCATGTTTATGCTTCCTGCGCAGCAGTATAAATCCTGGGATGAACAAGAGATAAATGGGAGCATATGGCAAAAATCCCACCCTTTGGTCGAAGAACATTCCCAAACCACTATAAAAAAACTCTGCGATATTGCATTCCAAATAGAAACTCGCTCCCATAATATTATCTGGGAGAGTTCCTTTATAGATAGAAACCGGCGATATATTGCCGTAAAGAGACCACATAAAAAACAAAAAGAGGCATCCGGATAGAAACATGGGAGAGAGAAAAAGAGTGGCTTTTTTCCAGGGATTTTTAAGAAATTTAAGCAGTCTCCAAAAAACCAATACACATACCACTCCTGAAAGGACAATATATTTTGGTCCGAACCAAGGCAGGATGGCCAAACCGGATCCCGCCATGAGAACAGAGAAAGAGCGGTAGTCTTGTATCCGGAAGATAATCCAGTAGATCACGATCAATATCAGAGCAACAGGGATCTCAGGATAGATCAGGTGGGAATAAAACCAGACCGGGGCGGTAAAACAGAATACAGACCAAACCAGCAATGCCGTGCCCAGATTCCTGTTCAGATCATAGGCAATTTTAAAAAAGAAAAGGCCAAGAAGGGCGGTCAACACGCTGAGGGGAAGCCGAACGCTCAAAATGAACTTGCGCCTTCTTTGTGCCTCATCCTCACCATGGGTGGACCTGGGGCTGAACAGCTTCTCTCCCACATAATAAAACGGCAACAGCAGCACCGGAAGACCGGGAAGGTGGCGCGAGTAAAGACGGTCAGGCCGTTTGGCAGTTGGTTTGGCATGGGAATCCAATCCCCCCGGATAAAAGAGAAGATAACCCCGCTGCTCATAATTATTTTTAACGTCCAGATCTCCATCCTGCAGCAGACTCTGAGTCACGACCAGATAGTGAGGCTCATCCCCTGTCAGCGGGTGAGAAGGAAATATCCGCCCTGATGCCAATAATACATAAATCGTTAAACTAAGCAGAAACAGACAAAAACCAAAGCGGCCGGGATTTTGCGAATAAAGCCGGGATAAATAAGCAAATCCTGACCCAATTTTCTCGGGGGAAGCATTTTTCAGCCTTTTCAGAAACAGCAGATAAAGATACAGAGAACCAAGAATCGAAATGGGAAATAGGGCATGCCGAATATCCTTCAAAAAAAAGAAATATTGGAAATACACAAAATAGAGCAGCAGGAACGGGGAAAGAACCAGGACAAGTTCATGCAGGAATTGAGATTGAGAACCATTCGTCTTAGACGCAAACTGAGACGCCAACCGCATTACGCCTTTGAATAAAACCACTCCCAACAAGACACTGCCAAACACTAGGGCTAAAAGAGCCGGCAACCAGAGCCCCTCAGTCCAACCCGACACACTAATAACGAACTCGTGCCAAAGGAAAGAACCAAATGCTCCTACTTCTAAGCTAAATAAGATCCAAGTAAATCGAAGGTTGGTTTTAGTCAATTTGCACTGTTTTTTATTTAATGATATGAAATTCGGTCTGTCATCCTCCCGGAAAGAATGGTTATAGAATCCTGTTTGGTGAAAGCTCCTTCCTGTAAGTTCTCTTTTCCCTATCGGATCAGCTCTATCCGCTTTAGTCAAACTCTGAGTGATTTCTATCATATTTTTACAAAATATGAAAAGACTTTTAAAAGTGATTGCTGCATATTATGGTATATGAAAAAAGCAAGAAGAGCCCTGCCATGAAAACTAAGGAAAATCAATCTTGGATAATAAAAATCCTTCAAGCTATCTCCACAGTTGTATTCGCCCTCTTTCTGATATTTGCGCCTGCAGGAACTTGGAGATGGCTGGAAGCCTGGATATTTATTCTCTTCTATGCCGTCGTTGTCACAGTCGCAATTATCTGGATGAAAAAAAGAGCACCGGATTTACTCAAGGAACGCCAAGCAAAAAAGAAAGATGCTAAAACCTGGGATAAGATCTTCATGCGGACCTATTCACTGATGCTGGTATTTCTACTTATCATTCCCGGTTGGGATGCTGTACGGTACGGATGGTCCCACGTGCCTCTGGTGCTAAAAGTCACAGCCTTTATAGGCTACATCCCTGCTATGGTCTTTGCCTTATGGGCGCTCCTGGAAAATACATTTGCCTCAGATGTGGTGCGGATTCAGAAAGATAGAGGGCACACAGTCTGTACAACAGGACCCTATCGCTACGTACGTCACCCCATGTATGTGGGAGTGATCTTGTTCATGTTATGCTTTCCCATCTCCCTGGGCTCCTATTTTGGCCTTATCCCGGCCTGCATCATCATTCTGCTCTTTATCCTTCGGACCGTCTTTGAGGATAAAACCTTACTGAAAGAACTTCCGGGATATCAAGCATACGCCACAAAGGTCAGATACCGGCTGCTCCCGGGAATCTGGTAATGGCTTGACAAGGCACAGTAGAAATTATAAATCAAACTTGGGTAATGGATTATATATATATTTTCTACTTAAAAATTTCACAACAAATCCAACTTTGAGGAGGTTATTTTGAAAAAAAGGATCTTACCCGGCATCTTGATCTTGATGCTTGCCTTGCTGGTACTCTATGCAGAGGAGGAAAAAGTATTCAATGGTCTTTATCTCAACATGGGAAATCTCTCCAGGCTTTCACACGCCCAATCTCGCTCTGTCAGCCCCGAGAATTTTACGGGTGAAAAGGGCAAAGGCGGGATGTCCGTCGACGGCTTGGCCAAAAATGCAGCACGAGATTTAGGTCAGGGGTGGAAAGTTTCCCCCTACATTAAAATCCAGTCCGAGGACACCTATGTGCTGGCGGATGTAAAAGGGCCCGGAGCCATCCAACAGATCTGGATGACCCCAGCAGGTAACTTCCGTTACTCCATTCTCAGGTTTTACTGGGATGGAGAAACCGAGCCCTCGGTTGAAGTCCCGGTGGGAGATTTTTTCGCCAATGGTTGGGGAAAGTATGCCCATGTTTCATCTCTGGCTGTGTGTGTGAATCCGGGAAGCGGATTCAACTGTTATTGGGTGATGCCCTTCCGGAAATCCTGCAAAATCACCATGGAGAACCTGGACGAAAAGGAGATGACCCTATATTACCAGATCAATTACACTCTCACCGATGTCCCGGAGGATGCAGGCTATTTCCATGCACAATTCCGCCGTGTCAATCCGGTTCCCTACAAAGATGACTACACCATCGTTGACGGGATAAAGGGCTGGGGCCATTTTGTAGGAACCTACATGTGTTGGGGAGCCAACAACACCGGCTGGTGGGGTGAAGGCGAGATCAAATTCTTCATCGATGGCGACAAAGAATTTCCGACCATATGTGGCACGGGAACCGAAGACTATTTCTGTGGTTCCTATGGTTTCACGGTAGACGGGAAGTACAAGGAATTTACAACCCCATATGCAGGCATGCCCCAGGTCATTCTCCCGGATGGTCAGTGGCAGTCGCAGCAGCGTTTTGGACTCTATCGCTGGCACATCATGGATCCCATCCGATTTGACGCGGACCTCAAGGTGACCATGCAGGCTTTGGGTTGGCGCTCAGGAGGGCGGTATCTGCCGCTCCAGGATGATCTCTCTTCGGTAGCATTCTGGTACCAGCAGGAACCCCACGCTAAGTTCCCTAAGCTTCCCAGCAAAGATGAGCTCGAGGTTATATAATTGAGGATTATTTAATTCGTATAACGCCGCGGTTCACCTGACACAGAGGTTTCCCTAAAACTGGCTTAATGCCTGGAGCTTACAAGAACCTATAAATATTCTAAGCAGCTTGGCCCCTGCGATCAGGTGCAACCGCCGTATTGGGCACCTTCTCGTTCGTTTCAAGCAAGGATGCCACGCTTCGGGAAATTCTCCAAATCTATCGAGAGCCCTTAAAAGCTGGGTTAAATCACCTCGCCGAGTCCAGGTGATTCATAGGCGTAATACCTATTTGTATTTTTCGAGAGCCTCTTTAGCCTACAATTCGTCAATTTGCTTATCCAGGCTATCCAAGTTATATTGGCAAATTCGGAGGAAAGTAAAGATGAGAATATTAGTAAACCTTTTCTTAATTCTACAAATCTTTTGTAGTACTTTGTTATTATCACAAAATACTCAAAAGGAGACTCATAAAATTGGCAATTTATTTGTAATCGTGTCTAATCTTAAAAATAATTCTGGTGATGTAAAAATTGGTTTGTTTAATTCAGAAGAAAGTTTTAAAGGCAAGTCAGAAAAATATCGTGGTTCAGTACTTAAAATCATAAATAATAGAGCTGAATGGAGAATTGAAAATATTCCTTATGGGGAGTATGCGATTAAGTTATTTCATGATGAAGATAGTGATGATGAGATAGATACAAATTTCTTAGGTATTCCGAAAGAGAGTTATGGATTTTCAAATAATGCAAAAGGGATTTTCGGCCCCCCAAGTTTCGAGAAGGCGAAATTTCAATTCAAAGACAAAGAGATGAGGATTGAAATAAAGTTAAATTGAAAATGCTGATAAGAGGAGTTTCCGATGAAGAAGATTCTTAAATTTGGAATAATTTCAGGTTTGGTAATGGGAGTTACATTATTCATTGGTGGTGGCATCTTAGCCAGGATTATTTATGGTCCTCAAATGGCGCCAATTGGAAAGTTTGATGTGAGCCAAATGAATCCATTTTACTTTATTTGGACAAAACTGCTAATTGGAGTAATATTTGGAATTCTCTTTACATTTATTTGCGAAAAGTTACCTTTAAGCAAACAAATAACCAATTCATTGTCAGGGATCAAATATTCATTTTTGTTTTGGTTAATCATTTCACTTTGGAATTTATCACATCCTTTATTATATGAATCGGTTAATTACGAGAATCAAATATTTTGGCTATTATATACATTATGCGGCTTCTTAGGATTTGGTTTTACGCTAGGGCTGATGTACAAAAGATACAATGTCAAGCACAAGACAGGCCGGTCTGCCTGATTACCTCGGATCTCATGTTCGTCGGTGCTGATGCGTCTGAGCATGTGGGACGATACAAAACTTCATACAGGGTAATTTTCTTAAGTCGGAGCACTAATAATCATCTTATAGAGGGCGGATTTTTCGATGAGAGGGCGGCTGATGATGTCGGGGTGATATCGGCCTTCAAGATAGAGCGAAGTCTGGTCGCAGTAGTAGGGACTGGAAGGAATCCCCGACACACCGGTGGGGATCACGGTCCAGGACTTGTCCCAATCCTCTAAAGTGTAGATGTGACGGTGGGAGGCGCCATAGCTGGATAAAAAGTTATCGAAATCATAGCTGAAGGGACACACGGTGTGAAAACTTCCTCCCACCGGATAGGGTCCCCGGTTGAGGCGGAATATACGATCAAGCAATTTCACGCTTCCCAGGGGATGCTGAAGATAGACACGATGGACTCTCCCCCACTCCCAGTCCTCAGGATCACTACCCAGCTTTTCGGATAGATCCTGTACCGTGTCCCGAAAGCTCTTTTGTATGATTTGAGAAAAATCCTCCTCTACATCGGGAGTTGTTTTGTCATCACACCAGGGGGAGTCTTTAACGTTAAACAGTCTGGCCAGCAGGTTTTCACGGAGCTTAGAACAATTTAAGAGCTCACCGAACAACTCCTCTCCCAGTTCATCTTGGGCTAAATTTTCAATAAGAAAATACCGCATTTTTTCAAAAACATGGGCAGCGGGGCTCTCTTTGGTGAGAACACCCTCCCACGACATCAACATCCCCAAGGCCTGGATCTCTTCCTCGCTCATGTCCTCCAGATCACGCAGCTCCGCCAAGATTGCTCCCAAACAATCCCTCACCAACATGGATTGAAGATCGGCATGCATGGATTTAAAATCCTCACCGCTCAATTTCTCCTTAGCTGTCAGCATCTCCCGGATACGGTCGATGCGATAGGGCAGCATGAACCAGGCGCTCAGATAATAGGGATACTCTTCTCCTACAGAACGGTTGTTGGCGGATGAGACATAACCACTCTCGGGATTGTAGACGTGGGGCAGTTCCTCGAAGGGGACAAATCCCTGCCAGTCATATTCGTCTGTTTCCCCAGGGACTACAAAAATACCCTCACCTTTGCGGATAGGAACGCCGGCACAGTAATACAATCCGATATTCCCCTCGACATCCGCATAGATCATGTTTTGACTTATGGAAAAAAAGGACCGGACGGCATCCTTAAACTCCTCCCAATTCCCGGCCCTATTGAGACGGTAGATCGAACGGACCTCGTTCGAGAATTCGTTCCCGGTCCAGCGCATGGAGAGAGCATGCCCCCCGATCCCTTTAAACTCGGAAACGATAGGCCCCCGATGGGTGAAACGAAGTGTTCTCTCCTCGACAGTCCCTCCCTTAATTGCGATCTTTTCTCTACGCACGTCCATCTCGCGCCAGTCTCCCTTGAATTTGTACAGGTCAGGATTGTCCGGGTGAATGGTCTCGATATAAAAATCCATATCGTCCACCATGGCGTTGGTCATCCCCCAGGCAATTCGCAGGTTATGACCGGCCACAACAGTGGGAGCACCGGCCAGACACACACCCGTAACGTTTAGCTCTCCCTCTATGACCTGATGCATCTGATACCAGATCCCGGGGACATTGAGCCCCAGATGCATATCGTTGGCAAAAAGCGGTTTTCCCGAAACACTCTTTTTGCCCGAGACCGCCCAATTGTTGCTGCCTGAGAAGGGCGTTAATCCCATGTTTGCCAGCAGGCGGCTGCCCGAAAGCAGGCTGGGACCCAGCTCCAGGTTAGTATTGTGGTATTTAAATTCCGGATAAGCCCAAGAATTGTGCAGGGAGAGATCGGGGATCAGGTCCTTGAGTTTGGGGTCATCGGATCCGAGCTTCTGGGCGATCTTGAACAGCACTATTTCGGAACCCCAAGGTGCAGTCAGATCCCAAGCCATATAACTGATCATATTGAGTGAATAGATAGGATGCCAATATTCTGGCTTATATTTTAAGAGTGAGAATTCCAAGGGGAGTTTGTTCGAATTCTGATCTATATACTGGTTGACCCCATCGGCAATATTCTCCAAGGAGGCCACGACCGCTGCATCCAGGCGACTTAGGACCATCTCGGATTTCTCGGGGATGCGCAGAGCGCGCATCAGCAGATCGGTTTCAATTAGGTCGGGACCGAAGATCTCCGAGAGCGTTCCCGTGGTAACCCTTCGAAAGAGATCCATCTGCCACAACCGATCCTGTGCCATGACATATCC
>JAUWSR010000045.1 GCA_030609975.1 Acidobacteriota bacterium
GCAGCCCATTCGGAGTGAAAGACCACACCTTCATGGGCTGTCGCCTTGTAGCTGATGCAATCTTCACTCGTGAATCATTCATCTTCCTCCTGAATTATTCCTAAAAGATGCCGATACATTTACAAAAATCTCACAATTTTTATATCGGCATCTTTTACCCTTCGGGACGCGCTTTTTTAAATAGGTCTTTACTCGGATCGCTTCCTCCATTATAGTATTTGGCATGAAAAGGGAGGAGTTAGAACAGGTCGTAGAGCAGGCCCTCACCTTCCTTGCCCAGATCCTTCCCGGAAGCATATCGCTTTATTTCCCTCTGTTGTCCGTGGCATTAACCTGGGCCGTAAAGCGCAGCCTTGCGTGGGAAGAGGAGATATTTGCCTGGCAGGTCTGGCCGAATCCGGAATGGATCCGGACCAAAAGCGATATGTTCATATTGGATTTTTTTCAGAGCAAGCCGGAGCTTAATTCCCATTTTAGGGCCGAGATCGATAACCGTGATCTGGACGCTTTGAGATCGGCCTTTTCTCGCCTGTATCCCATCATGGGTCTGGAAGATCCCTTTCTCTGCGCGCTATTTTATCCTGAGCTCGAAAAGAGCGATCTGGCTGCTCTCCTTTCTACATTCGATACCCGGGTGGAGGAGGCAAAGGCTGATATCAAATCCATTCCCGAGAGACCCCGTTTGCTGGAGGGACTTAGAGCCTTTGCAGAAGAGGCCATCTCTCTAGGAATTGAGGCCATGTCCCAAAAAGAGATTCAAAAGCTTATTCTGGATGTTCTCAAGCGGGACATCAATAATAAAGATGTTTAAAAAGCCGGCCCTGTTACTCGTGCTGACGGTGTTTGTCGGTATGGCCTGCGTTTCTCATCTCAAGGAAGCGAAGACCTCATATGCGCAGGGGCAAAGATCGGCAAGAGACTATCAGACCCAAGCATCCCAAGCCTATTTTCAGAAAGCCAGGCAAGAAGCCTTTCAGGAAGTCAGGGGCAAGCCATCCGGTCAGGCCTATATGGTCAAGGGCCTGGCAGAACTCGAACTGGAGCTGTGGCAGGAGGCAGAAGAGAGTTTCCTGGAGGCCTTTCATTATGGATTTGAGAAGGGGGAGGAGTGGGCTCACCATCTGGCTCTTTTCGGTTTAGCCTCGTCCTTGGAGGAATCCGGCTTGCAGGAGTCTTCCCGCCAGGTCTACCGCTATCTCCTGGATCGCTCCCGGATCCCTTCTATCACTTTGTTGGCGGCACAGAAATACACCGAGTCCGCCTTGGAAGAAGCACTGGAGAGAGAGGAAAAAGAAAAAGACAAGGCACTCGATTCGCTCCTGAAAACGGCCCAGCGACTTTCAGAGAAAGACATGAGCTGTGGCTATTATTTTTATCTCCAATCCCAGATCTATGGTCATCAGAGTGCGTACCGTCAGAGTTTTGAAAGGGCTGTTATGGCCCGTGAGCTCGGGCTTCCCTCGGAGGCGGTGTTCCGGGATAACGATAATCAAATCGTCTTCTGCTACCGCGGCCTCAAGGATGAACTGGCTCCATGGGACTGGGAGCAATTCTTATCCATATACCAGGAATGGATGCGGCGTTGGAGCTGGACAGATCCAGAAACACCAACCTGGCTAAAGAGGTAATACATGTTCCCCACAATACAATGGAAAGATGGCTGTGTTGTCATGATCGACCAAAGAAAACTTCCGGGCGATGAGGTCTATCTCGAATGCCGCGATTACGAGCAGGTCGCTCAGGCCATCGAGACCATGGTTATCCGGGGGGCACCGGCGATCGGGGTGGCAGTAGCCTACGGCTTGGCCCTGGGGATGAGCCGGCAAAGCCCGGGCGAAGACAGCGAAAGGGAGTTCGAGCGGATCTATCGGCGCCTGGAGAGAACCCGGCCCACGGCCCGCAACCTCTTTTGGGCCTTAGAGGAAATGAAAGCCGACTGGGACCGAACCCGAGGATCAGAACTTTCGGATCGGCGGCAATCCCTGTTGAAAATGGCACAGAGGATCGATGTAGAGGATGTCGAAACCTGCCGTCGTATTGGGGCTTGGGGAAAAAGCCTGATAAAAAGTGGACAGACCATCCTGACCCACTGCAATGCCGGGGCTTTAGCCACCGCCGGTTATGGGACAGCGTTGGGAGTGGTGAGGGCCGCGTTTGCCGAATATGGGAATATCCGAGTCTACGCCGATGAGACGCGTCCGCTTTTACAGGGGGCAAGACTGACATGTTGGGAACTGGAAAAAGACGGGATCCCTGTGGTCCAGATCACGGATAATATGGCGGGCTGGTTCATGCAAAAGGGCGAGATTTCCGTGGTGGTCACGGGCGCCGATCGGATCACGGCCAACGGAGATACGGCCAATAAGATCGGGACTTATTCCGTAGCCGTTTTAGCTCGGGAAAATGGGATCCCTTTCTACATCGCCGCCCCCATGAACACCATTGATTTTTCACTGGAGCAGGGCGACCAGATCCCCATCGAAGAAAGATCCCCCGATGAAGTCCGTAAAGTGGGTGCTTGCGCCATCTCTCCGGAAAAGGTCGCGGTACGCAACCCCGCCTTTGATGTGACCCCGGCAAAGTTCATCCACGCCATCATCACCGAGTTCGGAATCGCCTACCCTCCTTTTGACGTCTCTCTCCAGGATCTAAAAAATAAAGCCTAACAAGTCATCATTTCATTGTTAAATATTTGTTTATGAATCCAGCGAGTGGCTTGCCCAGAGCATTCCAAATCCATGATTTATACATTAGAGTTTGGGGATGAAATGAGCGACTGGAGCGAAGCCATCCCCAAATTCTGGTGCTGGCAGGGATATTGCGATGCTTCCAACCTCAGATATGCCCTTGCCAGAGTGAGCTGGATTGCTATAAAATCTAACGGACAATCCAAAGGTATCTTAATATGAAAATCTTAGGCATCGAAACCTCCTGTGATGAGACGTCTGCTGCCGTTCTGGATGAAGAATTCAACATCCTGAGCAGCGTGGTCCTGTCGCAAGATGAAGTCCATGCCCCCTTTGGCGGGATCGTTCCGGAGTTGGCTTCGCGTCAGCATGTCAGATCCATCGGCTATATCGTTAGTGAGACTATGGAGAGGGCTCAGATCGGCTTGTTGGATATCGATATATTGGCCGTAACCCAGGGGCCAGGGCTTATCGGTTCACTCCTGGTGGGGCTTTCCTATGCCAAAGGCCTGGCCTATTCACTGGATATTCCCCTGGTTGCCATCGACCATCTTGAGTCACATGTGTATTCCGCATTTATCGAGAACCCGGATATCGCCTACCCCATCCTGGCGCTGCTCGTTTCCGGAGGACATACCTCGCTCTACTCCCTGCCCCGAAGCCTTGATTTTTGCCTGCTCGGAAAGACCCGGGATGATGCCGCGGGTGAAGCTCTGGACAAGATCGCTAAATTCCTGAGCCTGGGTTACCCCGGTGGTCCGGTTATTGACCGCCTGGCCGCCCAGGGCGATCCTAAACGTTTTGCCTTTTCGCTGCCTCAGATGTCCGACGGCAGCCTTGATTTCAGTTTCAGTGGTTTCAAAACTGCAGGCTTAAGGTTGATCAAGGAACTCCAATTGAGTCGGGATCATCCCGATTTTATCGATTTTTTAGCAGGATTCGAGAGTTCCGTCATTAAATATCTGCTGCACAACCTGGATCGAGCCGTCCAGGCGGTGGCTCCCGTTTCTTTGATCCTGTGCGGAGGAGTGGCCCGGAATAGCAAGCTAAGAATAGCCTTCGAAGGATATGCCGACAGGCAGAAACTCTCCGCCTATATCCCTTCACCCAGTCTTTGTACGGATAACGCAGCCATGGTTGCGGCTTTGGCGGTGGAGAAACTCAGACAAGGCCTGGAGCCAGGACTTGATCTCAGCATAAATGCCTATCCACGCAGGTGAATTTTGTTGTCCGAAAGTAAAAATTCTAAATCATCCAAAAAATAGTCTTGGCTAGCGAAGGTATGTCCGGGCCCCGGCGTAACGGCTGCGAAAGTATCCGCTGGAGAGGGAATCGAAGCGGATCTGTTTGTTCTTTCCCGGGGCATGAATGAAGCGGTCCTCCCCGGTGTAGATCCCCACATGGGATATGCGGCCTCTGCCTGCGGTTTCAAAAAATACCAGATCACCCTTCTCCAGTTGATTTTTGGGAACCGGGGTTCCGGCTGCGTATTGATCGCGAGAGGAACGGGGGAGGTTCAGTCCTACCAGATTATAAACGGCCATGGTCAGGCCGCTGCAGTCAAAACCGTTCTCCGGAGAGGTGCCGCCCCATCGATAGGGAATACCGAGGTAGCTTTCGGCATGTTGCACGATTTCCGCCCGAAGATAATTGGTTCCCAGTTGAGGTTCCATCTCAACGGCATATTCCTCCGGGCTTACGATGTAGAATTCTAGGATCTTTCCGGAATCCCGGATATTCTCAGCTTCGTCCAGGGCACGCTTTTTAGAATTAAAGTCTCCAAAACGTACCTTGTAAAGACCGGATTCGTGCTTGAAGTAATAGGCATTCAGGTCGTATTGAAGGAGCGATCGGGTCAGGCGGACTGCATTTTCCAGATTCCGGAACGCACCCACTTGAATGGTATATCCGGCCCGTGGGATCTCCTTTTCAGGCGGCAGCGCTTGTTCCGGATCTGTAACCACCGGACGGCGGGCACAACCTGTCATCAACAACACAAGCACGGTCCCTAGGAGAAAAAGATGGCTGGAAAGACGAAGTTTCGATTCCCGGGTGCATCCTGCTTGTGATGTTCTCAATATCTGTCTCACCTGATTATCCTGTTAGTCGCTGCGGGATGAACGATTTTGTTTTCCCTTAAGCCTTGACTTTCCAAGAGCGAAGGAGGAGATCGCGGTTCTCTAAAAGCAAGCTGATATAAACCATCTCCAACTCCACCATTTCCGGATCATTCCTGTGCAGCCACTCAGACAGCCAGGCAAAACGCAAGGCCAAGACCAATTCGAAAAAGCGCTTCCAGCTGGCTTCTGATAGATAGGGAGTCTGCCTTAAACTCTGGATAAATTCGAACGCCAGGTCACCGGTAAGACCCTGGGGCCGCTCCATACCGATACAACCAACGAGGTTGGCAGCATCATAGGCTTCGGTTTTATGACCTAAAAATTCCCAATCGATGACGGCAAGCATATCGTCCTCTGACCAGATCACGTTCAAAGGGTGAAGATCACCATGACAAAAGCTGATAGGAAACTGATCGTGAACAGGCTCAAGCCGTTCCTTCAGGTAGGCATAAGCAAGCTGAACCCGAGCCGAGATCTGGGGATCATGCCTGTTCAATCTCTGCATGAAACCATCGATGAAAGCAATGATCGAGAAGGGCTGTGAAGGATCGAATCCGGCCGTCGCAGCTCAACACCCGGGACGTAGGGGCCTAGCTGCCAGAATCCCCCCTGATACTGAGCGATAGTCTCATTTTCGGTATGTTTTAAGTAGGGATGTATGAGAGAAAGGTTTTGGCCTGCCAGGTATTCCAAGCAGCTTGCGATCTTCTGTTTATGCCTCCGAATATCAGGAGAGATACTCTCGAGGATATAGAGATGTTGGTCTCGATCCTCGACAACCGTTCGGAATTCACACCGCTCGGGACTGCCTGCAAGAGGCAGATCGGACCGGGGCCGCAGGAAGTGCAGGCCCCAGAGTGAGCAGACTCTGCCCAGCAAATCGGCTTCGTATCGTAGCATCATGGGTGTTTGGACTCAGCGTTCGGGCTTTATGGTAAAATAGAAGGGGTCTTGCGCCAAAGAAGAGGGCGTGAGGCGTTTTATCCGGAGCTGCACTTGATAAAAGTTAACGTTCCGATAGAGATAGGAAGGCGGCTGTGGAAAAACCAGAGATTGGATCTCTCTCTCGACCTGACCTGTATAGAGGGTCTTGTCAAACAATTTGAGCTCAACGCTGAAGTCCGCTGTCTCGGATCCGAACCGGAACTCGATGTTCTGGAAAGCACGCCAGGACGTGAAGTTGAAGGTGTATTCGCGATTTTCTCCCGTGAGCCGGAATTCTCCGGGTTCCTGCATGCGGGCGTTCCGGCCCAAAGAGTAGAATATGACCCGTTCCCCGGAGGAGAATGCCGCCCTCTGAGGGTAGAGCAGAACCATGCGGGGATAGAATGAGAACCACAGTAAAAAGATCAGAAGCACAGTCATGACCCGGGCGGCCCAGCTGGCCGGATCTTGAGGAAACCGGATGTCTTTTTTCAAGAGATACCCCCCTACGAAAAACAGAATAAGCACGATCCAGACGTAATTGGGAAGATAGGTCAGATTGTTGACTTTAAGAAACGAAGGCAAAAAATCCGGAAGGTAAAAATGGAGGTTGCTCAGATGGATGAACAACTCACTCCCCCGAAAGGTGAATTCATGGGTGGTAGGCTGGTAGAGAAAACGGGGGTTTTTTAAAAGCACGATCACAAAGACAAAGCTAAGGCCAACTGCACCGGCAAATAGGTGCTTGTAGAGTTTTTTGCGGTTGTGGACTAAAAAATAGCCGATAAGCAAAGCCAGGATCCAAGAGATGCAGGTCAGCACACGCCCCTGGGGATTGGAGCCTTGACGGTGGGCAAAAAATGCATAGTTGAAGAGATAAGGGCCTATCAGAAACAGGAAGATCAGAAAGTCACGTTTGGATTTCCGGAACACCTCCACAGCGCCCAAAAAAGAAAAGAAATAGATGGGAGAATACAACAGGAGCCCATCCCGTTGGTCGAGAAAGTAATCCAACAGCGAATCGATACGCAGCATAATGGGCGTATTCCACATCACATCCTGAAAATTCTGGAGGGTAGCAGGCCTCAGCACGCCCTCATAGAGGGCGATGGGATTGTAAGTGCCGTAAAGGGCAAACACATAGAGATAAAACAGCACCATGGAGAGGAAGGGCGGGGCAAGAAACAGGAGGATTTTCGTGCGCAGTTTATGTTCCTTGATAAGAAAATAGAGCGAAACCAACAGCAGCGGCCAGAAGAGCATGTTGTATTTCAGGCCGAACCAGGGGAATAAAGCCAGGAGCAAGCCGCAGACAGCGCAGGTCGAAGCCGCTGGGGGTGTGGCCCGCCGCAGCATGCGGTAGATGTATACCGAAAAGAGCGCGATGGGCACCTCAGGATAAACATGGACGGCATAAAACAGGATCGGAGAGGTAAATGCATACAAGGCCCACAGGCCCAGCGAGAGCTTCTCCCGGTCCCAGATCTCCCGGCTCAACAGAAAGAGCTGCAGTCCCAAGAGAGCCGCCCAGAAAGCTAGACTGCTTTTCAGGATGAAGATCCGCATCCTGCCTGAGAAATAATGACTCAATCCGTATTGGGGCAGGATGAGGGCGGAGACTCCCGGTTGATTGACCGGATAGTGGTGTCCCGGACCCTTGCGCCCGACCCGGGCATAGGCGCGCAGTCTTATACGGGGGTAATATTCTTCCGGGTAGAAATAGGTAAAGTCACGGTCATCATAGTTGTTGGCGACATTGATATCTTGATCGTGATAAAGGCTATGGCTGGTTAAAAGGTAGTAGGGCTCATCCCCTGAAAACGCGAGGCCATGGGAAACGATAAGAGCCGTACACAGGAGATAGACGAAGAAGGCCCCAAAAAATAAGACCCAGAGTTTTTGCTTGAGGGACAATCCTTGAAATCTTCCCCACAGATTGCCCCAGGTCCCCTGCTTCTGAAGTTGTTGGGAACACGTGATCGCTTTGAGAAGGAGGGCCGCCGCCAAGATTCCTCCCAGCATCAGGTTCAAACGGAGTTTGAGATCCGAGGCCGTGACATAATGGAGGAGAAGCAGGGGCGAGAGGAGAAAAAAGCTTAGGGGGAGAAAACAGAGCAGATTCTGCTGTTCTGTGGTGGCTTTATCAACTTTGAAGAGATGCTGATCGATCCAAGAGAGGCCCTTCCAGATAACCAGAAGCAGCAGGGAGAAAGCCGCCGTAAAAAACAGGTTGTCGAAAAGCGAAGGGCGGAAAGTAAAGTCCAGGATTGTAAAGGAGTCTGTTTGGACATACAGATAGCGGAAAAAATTCAAACCCAGCGCAAGGGCGAGGAGATAAAGATAGTTCCAGATTCCGCTGATTGTCTTCATTCGTCCGGGATTTGCCATTCTGTAACACAGTACCTCAAGAGTGCCGCAATTTCAAATGGAATATATGCATCCCTATTTTCGTGAAAGGTGGATATTTCCTGATTAGTGCATAATTAAAAGAAATCCTTCCCTACATAGCGACTTTTTATTGTGAATAATTCAGATTAAATATGTTAATATGAATCTGATGGAGATCACAGTTGTTGTCATCACCTACAATGAAGAGGACCGCTTGGATGCTGCTCTGCAGAGCGTCCAGGATGTTGCCTCGGAGATCGTGGTAATTGATAGACACAGTACGGATAATACCCTGGATGTTGCTAAGAAATTTACGGATCGCATCTTCAGCCGTGAGTGGACCAATTATGCTGACCAGAAAAATTTCGGCAACTCTCAGGCCAACTTTCCCTGGATCCTTTCTCTCGACGCCGATGAGCGTCTTTCTCCGGAACTTCGGGATGAGATTTTTCGTTTGAGATCAGAGGAACCCAAGGTCTCCGCATTCTCCATGCCCCGGCAAGCCAGCTACCTGGGGAAATGGATTCGTCATTCCGGCTGGTACCCTGACAGAAAAATCCGCCTCTTCCGCAAGGATAAGGCCCGTTGGGAAGGGGAATATGTCCATGAAAGTCTGGTCGTAGAGGGAGAGGTCAAGAAGCTGACGGGAGTGCTGCATCACTTCACCTACCGGGACATGAGCGACCAGGTGAAGCGGCTCAACCTCTATTCCAGCCTGGGCGCTCAGAGCCTTTATGCGCGTCAAAAAAAATGCCGGTGGTATCATTTGGTGTTTATGCCGTTCTTTGCTTTTCTCCGCTCTTTTGTTTGGAAAGTCGGGGTATTGGACGGATCGGCCGGCTTTATCATCGCGATCTTTCAGGGTTATGGTGTTTTTCTCAAGTATGCCAAACTGCGCGAGATCTGGAAAAAAGGAGAGCGGATTGAGCCTTTTCCAAATTGATGCGGCGGAAAACAACACACAAGCCCAAATCCTCACGCTCTATTTAATGCTTGAACTGAAGTGCCGCGGATACCCTCTCCATCTTTATGTCCGTTCAGATAGCTATCTTCACCGTAAAGCTCAGGAGAACAACCTCCCTGTCAAGCTGCTCAAAAGCCAGAACGGAATTTTGTCCAGTTGGCGCCTTGCCCGGGACATGAAACGGTACAATTGTAAGCTTGTCCACCTGCATGACTCCGGGTCTCTGGAACTGGGATTGTCCGCTGCCTCACGTGCAAAAATCCCCCTACGGATTATTTCCCAAAGAAAAGATACTGACAAACACTCGAGGCTGCTGTTGCGACCGCGTACTTTGGAGGATGTGGCGTTGATTATTGCTGTCTCCTCAAAAATAGGAAGATTTCTGCGTGAAAAAGGGATCAATTCCGAACTTATCCAAACGATACCTTTGGGTGTGGATTATGCTCCCTTTTCTGTACTCAGCGATAAGAATTATTTGCGTCGTGAACTTTCCTTGACAAAGGACGATTTTCTCGTAGGGATTATGATGGATATAGGTGATTCTCAGATCCTCCAGCGTGTCGTGCGCACGGCAGCCACACTGAATAAAAAAACTCCCCGGGTACGGCTGATCCTTTTGGGTGAAGGGGCTCTGCATCTTGTGCCGCAGGATCAGGCCCTTGGATTTGAGAATTTGATGTTCTATTTAGGCTTCCGCGATTATTTTCCTGAAGCTTTGCCATCCCTGGATCTATTGGTCTTTCCATTTAAGGTAGAGGGATTCGAAAGCCTCATCCGAGATGCCCTGGCAAGACGTTTGCCTGTGGTGGTGCCTCGCATTGAAGGGATGCCGGAGGAGCTGGTTCACCGCAAAACGGCGCTGCTGTTAGCGCCGCAAAACCCTGCATCCCTCACCAACTCCATCTCGCAAGCCTATGAAAACAAAGAACTGGTTCGGCAGTTAGCGGAAAAAGGCTATGAAACCATGTTTGAAAAATACTCATCTGAAGCCATGGCGTCCAGGATCGTGAGCGAATATGAGCGCCTGGCACGCAGAAGGAATATCTCCTTAGCATGAACAACAACAAAGCCATAGAGCGTATAGAGTTGATCCAATTTGAAATTCCCTATGTTCATTTTTTCGAGACCAGCTTCGGCCGGGAATATAAAAAAACCGGCATTCTGGTTAAAGTATTGTCCGGAGATCTGTGCGGCTACGGGGAAGTGGTGGCTGAGAAATATCCACTCTACAGCTATGAGACGACGTCGACAGCCTGGGTGGTATTGGAAGACTTTCTCATTCCTTTGGTTTTCCAGTCGGGGCTCAGTGAACCGGAAGAATTCTATAAGTCAGCTCAGGCCTACCTGGGCCATCCTATGGCTAAAGCCGGACTGGAACTGGCCCTGTGGGACTTGAAAGCGAAAAGACGGGATATGCCTCTCTATGAGCTGTATGGGAGCGAAAGACGGGAGGTTCTATCCGGAGTCAGCGTAGGGATCCAGGATTCCGTATCCGAACTTCTAGACCGCATTGCAGCCTTTCTGGATGAGGGATATCCTCGGATCAAGATCAAAATAAAACCCGAATGGGATGTGGCCATATGTGCCGAGATCAGGAAGGTTTTCCCGGATATCAGGCTGCAGGTTGACGCCAACGCCGCCTATACCTTAGCAGACAAAGAGATTCTTCTGGGCTTGGATGAATTCGGGCTCGAGATGGTGGAACAGCCTTTTTCCGGGGACAATCTTTGGGACCACCATCTTCTTCAACAAGAGCTAAAGACGGCTCTGTGTTTGGATGAGAGCGCAAAATCCGAGGCTTTGGTCCGGCAAGCATTGGAAATAGAGAGCTGTCGGATCATCAACATCAAGGTTGGGCGAGTTGGCGGGATTTGCGAATCTAAAAAGATCCACGATCTGTGCCGGCAGCAGAGCATTCCGGTTTGGTGTGGAGGGATGCTCGAAACAGGGATCGGACGGATGCACAATATCCATTTGGCGACTCTTCCTAACTTCACACTACCCAACGATCTTTCCGCCAGCCGTAGATATTTTGCCGAAGACCTGATCGTGCCGGAGGTTGAAATCACTGACCGGGGAATGCTGACTGTTCCTGAAGGACCGGGTTTAGGAGTATCCATCCGGGAGGATAGGATCCGTGAGGTTACAGTTCAGCAGAAATCCTATTCAGATTGATACAGGGTTTTAAAAAACTCACAATTTGTATTGAATATATAATATTAGTATATTATAATATTGCGATAACCCATCGTATTATATAGATTTTTTTTGAGGAGAAATTATATGGCAAAACTCAGCGGCAAAGACCGAGACTGGCTGGAAGATAACTTCGGAGAGCGAGCCAATTTCAATCCGACCGAACGGATGTTATACGGGCATGATATTGCAGCTATGCCCAGTCTGTTTAAACCCTTGGTGGGGAAAACCATACCCGACGCTGTGGTTCAGCCTCAGAACGAGGCGGAATTGGCTAAACTCATCAAGTGGGCCGCCGAGAAGCAGATCCCGCTCGTGCCTAGGGGAAAAGGCTCTTCCGGCTACGGTGGTATTATCCCCACCCGCAAGGGGATCGTAGTGGATTTTTATCGTATGAAGGATGTTATATCAGTCGATAAAGAGAGGGAAACCGTAACCGTTGAACCCGGGATCACCTGGGAACAACTGGATAAGAAGCTTGCGCCCGAAGGACTGACCCTCCGGTTGTATCCGACCAGTTACCCCTCTTCTTCGGCCGGTGGATGGATGGCTCAAGGTGGGGCCGGTTTGGGCTCCTATGAATATGGTTGGTTTGCTGAAAACGTAGAGAGTGCACGCATTGTGCTACCGAATGGAGATATCAAAGATGTGTCGGGTGATGAACTGGACATGGTCGCGGATGCCGAGGGGACGACCGGATTCATCAGCCGCATAACCGTCCGCCTGATGAAATACAGCGATATCGGTGTTGTGGCTTTTGCCTGCCCCGATGCGCATGCCATAAGCCGGATCTTCCAGAAACTGATCGATGAAAAACTTCCTATCTGGTCTTTGGTGTTTATCAATCCGCGCATGGCGGAAATGAAGAACCGATCCCCGGTCATGATGCACATGGGTCATCCTGTGGAAGAGAAAGTCATTTTACCTGCGGCCTACATTGCGATCCTGGCCTTCCGCGAACAGGACCGGGATGATGTCACCGGCAAACTCCCCGATATCATAAAAAAATGTGAGGGTGAGATCCTGAGTCAGAAGATAGCCGACCATGAATGGGAAAACCGCTTTAAATTGATGGTGGTGAAACGCCTGGGACCTTCTTTGGTTCCGGCAGAGGTGGTCATTCCCCTGGATAAGCTGGGCGTGGTGATGGAAGAGATCGAGGACAAGGTCAACCAACCGGTGGTCAAGGAAGGTGTTATTATCAAAGAAGGACAGGATGGGAAGCCCGAAGTTGTTATCCTGGGCTTTATTCCCAGCGACCAACGCAAATTCTCATATAATTTTGTCTTTGGCCTGGTTTTGACCATCATGAAGATCGCGAAACGGCACGGCGGGCGTCCCTATTCCACCGGCCTGTATTTTACGGGCGAACTCGAAAATATCATGGGTAAGGAACGCAGTGCCAAACTGCGAGCCTTCAAAAAGCAGGTGGATCCGAAAAAAGTGCTGAATCCCGATAAAGTTGTTAAGAAAAACCGCGTGGGTTGGGCCCTGAGTGCGGCCAATATGTTTGAACCCTTGGTCCGTCCGTTCGGGAACACGGTAATCACTCGTGTCGGAGAACATTTTGATAAACCGGTCCGCGGCATTCCGGCGGATGTAGCCTGGTATGCCTATGGCTGTTCCCAGTGTGGCTACTGCCTGGATGAATGCGATCAGTTCTTTGGCCGGGGTTGGGAGAGCCAGTCTCCCCGCGGCAAGTGGTACTGGCTCCGGGAATACATGGAAGGCCGTGTCAAATGGGACCAGTTCATGGTCGATACCTTCCTGGTCTGTACCACCTGTGAATTCTGCAACCACCGCTGTTCAGCGGCCCTGCCGATCGAACCCTCCTGGATGAAGCTGCGCGGCAAGCTGGTTCATGAAGATAAGCAGATGACATTTCCTCCTTTTGAGATGATGGCTGCCGCCTGTGAGAACGAAGGCAATATCTGGGCCGGCTACAGGAAAGACCGGATGAAATGGTTTCCGGAAGAAATGAAAGCCAAACATGGGCCAGGCGTCAAGAGCAAGAATATCTATTTTACCGGATGCACCGCTTCCTATGTGGAACATGATATCGCGCAGGCTACCGTGACCCTGCTGGATGCCGCCGGGATCGATTTTGGCCACATCGGCAATAAAGAAAACTGCTGCGGAACTCCCATGCTGGTGGCCGGAAAGTGGGAGCTTTTCGAAGACATCCTGCGTAAGAATATCGCTGCGATCAAAGCCGCAGGTGCGGACACCGTGATCACGTCATGTCCCGCCTGTGATATGATGTGGCGGCATACCTATCGGGAGTGGGCTGAGAAACTGGGGATCGAATACGATATCCAGTGCAAACATTACAGCGAATTGGTTTCGGAAAAGCTGAAAAGCGGGGATTTTGCCTTTACCCATCCCATCGAGAAGAAAGTCACCTGGCACGATTCCTGTCATATCGGCAGGGTATCTGGAGTTTATGAGGAGCCCCGGGATGTGATCAAGGCAATTCCGGGTGTTGAATTTGAGGATATGGCCCACAATCGGGATAAGGGACACTGCTGCGGCAGTGTTTTAACCCTGCTCAAAGAGCCCCCGGTGGCTGCAGATATCGGAGAGTCACGCCTGAGCGAAGCCGTTGACATCCAAGCCGATGAAGTATTATCCCTCTGTCCCTGCTGTGAGTTCCAGCTGCGTGTATCCCAAGATAAGAAAAATGTCCCTGTGCGTGTGACAGACTTAGCTCATTTTGCCTGCAAGGCGTTGGGCAAAGTATTCGAAGACCCCCATCCAGAGGTGGCGCGCCAGTGGGCTGTTTTTGAGGCCATGATCGATCTGATGACGCCTCAGGGATTTGCCGATCTCATGAGCAGCATGTGGCCTGAGATGCTGGATGCCATGCCCCTGGGAATGGGAAAGATGATGCGGGGCATCGGTAAAATGGGCTTCGTGGGAGATGCTATGTTCACCCTGATGAAGCCAATATTCCCGGTCCTTTTTCCCAAACTTATGCCTGGGATGATGCCCAAAGTGATGGACACCATGCTGGACCGGGTGGCTGAGAAGATTCCCATGCCGGATTATATGGCCGAGCAGATGCCGGACATGATGCCCAAAGTGATGAACAATCTCATGCCCAAGATGCTGCCGGATGTGGTGCCATTAGTTATTCCTTCAATGATCGCTCATCTCTGCGGCCGGGCAGCCTAAATCATTCGGAAAAACTGCTGACAATTTATTGTTCACTACAGTGGTGACGTTTAAATTTGATCAATTAGAGTAGTCTGATAATTACACGGAGACAGGGAATTTTAATATCATTGCCAACAGTTTTTCCCCTTCGAAGGAAAACTCCTTGTAGCTACAGCAATCTCAACCCGCTAATAATCCAGGAAGAGCTTTTAGCCATCTCAACCTGCAAATAATCCAGAGTTCGCAGTTTACTATATGAGCTACGAAGTCAGAATAACCGAAAAAAAAGGGCTCCTGGAGGAGCCCTTTTGTGTCACGGAGAGAGGGGGATTATTTTTTACGGATGTAGATATTGCCATGCATGGTGCTGAAGCTGTATTCCACTCCACCGCCGTTAACAGTGCCGTAGATGGTCTTATCAAAAGAAACTCTGTACTTTCCGGTGTCTTCTTTGGTTTCCTTTTCAACTTTCTGGGGCGTGGGTTTGATGGCGACCTCATAATCGCTGTAGATATCTCCCATCATGGATTTCATTTTGAGATCGGCTTTAAGAGTTGCCGGGAAAGTGACATCCACATCACCGGCCATTGAGGTGAAGGACATGGGTTTGTCCGGCGATATCGTATCGAAGGTTACTGTAAGTGCCCCGGCCATGGAAGCGGCAACCACGGAGCCTGAGATATCGGTGAGGGTCACCGGACCGGCGTTGTTTTGAATTTCATGATCTCCTTTGACTTTCTCAACGAAGATCCGCCCGCCCGCCATTGCCGTCAGTTTGAGAGAGGTATTGAAGGGCACTTGGATATCGAGATCGACAGCCTGGCTCATGGCCTGGACTCTGATCCCTACCACATTGTCCTCTTCGGTGATGGTGAGGCCGGTCGCTGCAGAGCGTATCAACCGCATCCCTTTGGCTTTTTCGTTTTTTTCCTGATCCTGCTCTTCTTCCTGTTCCGAGAGCGCTGCGGTGCGCACTGTGGCTTCCACGATGACATTTTGTCCGCTGTAGCCTGTGACCGTGATGGTTCCCCGGAAGGCAGAGGCTTTAACCACCGCGGGTTGGGAGGGATCACTCAATGGGACGGTCGCCCTGTCAACGCCTGTTTCTTGACTGATTGCTGCTGCGCCTGCCAGAAACAGGAGTAGAGCTCCGATTGTTAAGATTTTTGTGATTTTCATTCTATACACTCCTTTTGGTTATTTTTTATTTATAAGGATATCGCCGTTAAAGGTATCCATCTTGACTTTCGGGCCGCCCTTTCCGGTCTGTACGCCCATGAAACGGCTGCCTTTATATACATATTTCCCATTCTTCCGTTCACCCTGTGTGGGTTCTAGTGGCAAATATGTGACAGGGAAATCGGAAAAGATATCCCCGTTGAAGGTCTTAAGGCGAAATTCTGCAGACAGATTCTCTTTAAAATAGACATCGAGGTCGCCGTTTATGGTCTTGAAGGAACAGTCGGAGGCGGGATTGCGCGTGAAAAACACCTTGACCTTCCCATTGACCGTATGAGCCGTTCCCGAACCTCCCATCTCCTCCAGCAGGATTTTACCGTTGACATTCTTGACTTCAAAATCGCCTTGAACATTTGTGACGATGATGTCGCCTGCGGTGATGGTCTTGAGCAGGATTTGGCTCTGGTAGGGGACTTGGAGTTCGAAGTCATAGTGAACCTGATATCC
>JAUWSR010000013.1 GCA_030609975.1 Acidobacteriota bacterium
CAGTGGAGCACGCGTTTTTATCATTCTTACAAGCCGGTCGATGAGGTCGCCAAAACCGGAGCCAACACCATCAACATTCATCACGCCAACGAGATCAATCCCTTTATCAACTATCCTTTCCTGCGTCCGGACGAAATGAAGACCTACATCGACTTGGCCCATAAAAAAGATATGAAGGTCAAGATCTACTATACCGTTCGGGAGTTGTCAAATAAGGCTCCCGAGATGTTTGCGCTGCGAAGCCTGGGAGATGAAATATTCTTCCCTGGAAAAGGGGGCGGCTTCTCCTGGTTGCAGGAGCATCTGGATTCAGACTATATCGCGGCCTGGTTCGTCCCTCCGCTCAAGGATGCAGCCATCATCAACAGCGGTGTGTCCCGTTGGCATAACTACTATGTCGAGGGATTGAACTGGCTGGTTAAAAACGTGGGGATCGACGGACTTTATATCGATGATGTGGCCTTTGACCGCACCACCATGAAACGTGTTCGTAAAGTGCTGGACCGGAATCGCCAAGGTGCGCAGATCGATCTCCATTCCGCCAATCAATTCAATGTTCGTGATGGCTATGCAAATTCTGCCAATCTTTATCTGGAACATTTTCCCTACATCGACAGATTGTGGTTTGGAGAGTACTTTGACTACAATGCTTCGCCCGACTTCTGGTTGGTGGAGGTATCCGGAATTCCTTTTGGTCTGATGGGAGAGATGCTGCAAGATGGAGGAAATGCTTGGCGAGGCATGCTTTATGGGATGACCTCTCGGCTTCCTTGGGCTGGTGATCCTCGGCAGCTCTGGAAGGTCTGGGATGAATTCGGCATCCAGGATTCTCAGATGATCGGCTATTGGGCGCCATCCTGTCCGGTGAAGACCGGACATCCGGATGTTTTGGCATCAGTCTATGTTCAAAAAGATAAGACCCTGCTGGCTCTTGCCAGTTGGGCCGAAAGTTCGGTTTCACTTCGACTGGATATCGACTGGAAGGCTTTGGGTTTGGAAAAAAAACATGTTGAACTTATGGCACCCGAGATCCGCGATTTCCAACCCGCAGCCGTTTTCGACCCATCAGAAGCTATCTCCGTCGAGCCTGGGAAAGGCTGGCTGATTCTCCTGCGAAGGATCCGCTGAATCGGTTGCCTCTTGCCCGGCTTTCTGGTATCTTAGTTTCGAAATCAATTGAAGAGGTCATTGATGAAAAGATTATTGATATCCTGCCTGTTGAGCGTATGCCTGCTATCGCCTGCTTTTTCCCAATCGAAACCCTATTCCGTGAAGGTTATCTTGGGCACGCTGGGGAGCGCAGCCCTCGAGGGTGAATATCTGAATCTCACAAATTACTGGGATGCAGAAAAAATACGACCGGACAGGGATAACAGCGCAGGCTTAGAAGCCGCCGTGGAATTCGGATACGAGTTTATTCCCAACTTCACCATGGCCCTCGGAGCTTCCTATCTGAATAAAGGCCTGAATGGGGAATATGGCCAGTTTACACACCCCAGCGCCACCGGCCATACTGGGTCGCTGACCTATCATCCCGAATTTTCAACCAGCCTTTTCGCGGCCTACCTCTCCCTGTCCTATGCCATTCCTCTGCGAGATGCTTTTGGCATAAGTATATTCGGAGGTGGAGGCTACTATTTTGGAAACATGACTATTCTCGAAGAAGGGCAGGTTGTCCAAAATCCGGAGGAATCCCCAGGTTTTAGCTATTTTGACAATCGCTATAAATCCAAGGTCAGTGCGCCTGGCTTTCATGCCGGTGCCAGTTTCGATCTCAATGTTAATGAGGGAGTAATCCTTTTCATCGAAGCTGTCTACCGCATGGTAGAATTCAAGGATTTTGATTCAATATCCCGTGCTGCGAGCGAAATCGAAGACCTCCTTCCGGATAATCCCAATGTTGCCAAAAATACCTTTATGTATGCCAACAGTATAGAGGAATCAGATTTTTACGGGGATATCCTCTACAACCTAACGACCATGTCATTTAAAGGGCTTGAGTTTAGGGGAGGGATGAAAATCCGTTTTTGAAGAGATCACACCGTTTCCTGTGGATAATCAAGATCTAGACATAAAAAACCTCGTTCAGGAGCGTCGCAGCAGAGAGCTCCGTCTGCGCGACAGCGAGAAAAGATACCGCGATCTGCTTGAGCACCTGCCTGTAGGCGGTTATCTAACCACCCCTTCCGGCAGGATCATCGAAGCCAATAACAACCTCGCAAATCTGTTGGGATACGACTGTCCCGGAGATTTAAAAAATATCAATGTAAACACCTTTTATGTCAAACAGGCCGACCGCAAGGAACACTTGAAAAAGTTAGACATATCGCACACCTTTTTTTCCGAGTTCGATTTGAGGCGCAAGGACGGCAGGACTATCTGTGTCCGAGATTTCCCCAGGGCTGTCTTGGGAAGTGATGGAAATATCCAGCATTACACAGGAATCCTGGTGGATGTCACCGAGCAACGAGAGACCGAGCGACAGCTGCACAAAGCTCTGGTCGAGCTTGAGACCTCAAATCGGGAACGTCAGACGATGATTGCAAAACTGGAAAGTCTGTCTCTACTGGATGACTTGACCAAGCTTTATAACCGGCGGGGATTTCTAGCAGAGTCGCGCGAAAGATTGGAGAAATCTCAGCGCACCAAGACCAAAGTGTTTTTCCTCTTCATGGATTTGGACAACCTCAAATGGATCAATGATTCTTGGGGACATCAGAAAGGGGACCAGGCGCTGATGTCCTTTTCCGATATACTCAAAAAAGCTCTTAGGCGCTCAGATGTTAAAGGCCGCCTGGGGGGAGATGAGTTTGCTATCCTAGTGGAAGAGAGTGAAGGCTTAACTCCGGAAACCCTGCTCAAACGTCTTCAGGATAAGATCGATAATTTCAACCGGGAAAATAAACTGCCCTTTCAACTCTCAATCAGTATGGGGCTCTCATTTTATGACCCGGATCATCCCTGCAGCATCGATGAACTGCTCATCCGGGCCGATAAGCTGATGTACGAACAAAAAAGAGGAAAACAGCAAGGTTGAGGTTGGGAAAGATCGCGATGGTCACATCTTGCGAGAGCTGATTTCCGGAAAAGGAAAATATTCGGAGCGGCTGCGTCCTTCGGTCATAATCTTTTGGATCTGGTCTAAAATATCAGGATTTTCACCGGCCAGATTGCTGCTTTCCGCAATATCCGCTTCGAGGTTATAAAGCTGGATCGATGTATCCGAGTCATCTCTTCTGAGTCCGGTGCGTACAGCCTTCCAGTTCCCCATACGAACGGCTTGCTGCCCCCCATAACCCGGGAATTCCCAGTAGAGATAATTCGGCTGTGGTTGATGCGTCTTTGCCAAGAGTGTTGGCAATATGCTGATGCCGTCCGTTTTTTTCGGGGCATCTCTTCCCGCGATGTCACAGAGTGTAGGCATCACATCCCAGAAGGCAGAGATATGGGAGCTGGAGCTCCCTGCACGAATCTGTCCCGGCCAGCGCGCAATCAAAGGAACTCGGATGCCGCCTTCATAAAGACTGCCTTTTAATCCCCTTAAGGGTTCGGCGCTTTTAAAAAAATTTGTGTCAGCCCCACCGGTGTAGGTGGGCCCGTTATCACTGGAGAACATCACAAGCGTGTTCTCATCCAATCCCAGTTCTTTAAGCAAGGAAAAGATCCTGCCGATGTCTCTGTCCAAACGTGTGATCATAGCGGCATAGGCGGCTCTGGGCGTGGGGTGCGGCAAATAACCTTTGTCGCCCAAATAAGGTGATTCGGGAAATTCATCTGCATATTCTTCCAGAGAATCCTCGGGAACCTGTAGGGCCAAGTGCGGAATGGGATAAGCGAGGTATAGAAAAAAGGGAGTGTCTTGATTCTTGTGGATAAACTGGAGGGCTTCTTGTGTCATTAGGTCGGGCGCATAGTGATTGGTGGAATACTGGGCATAGGCATTCCTCTCTCCTGGATCTTGATCTTTAGGAAATCTCTGATGAGCCTCAAAAAAAGTGTTCCCTGCAAGTTGGTGTTTCTCCCGGTTTCGCCAGAGATGCGTAGGGTAATAATTGTGAGCCTGGCGCTGGCAGAGATAGCCGTACCAGTGATCGAAACCCTGATCGTTGGGGTGTCCCGAATCCGTTGGGCCACCCAAGCCCCATTTCCCGATGGCGGCGGTCGTGTAGCCTGCTTCCTGCATCAGAGTGCCTAGAGTCATGGTGCCGGTCGGCAGGGGCCGTTGTCCTTCAATCTTGGGATCGTTCCAAACATCACCCCTCTCCCTCATCTCGTCATTGTCTCTGATATAGGAGTGCCCCGTGTGCAAGCCTGTCAATAGCGTACAGCGGGAGGGAGCGCAAACCGGACTTCCGGCATAATGCTGCGAGAATTGCATTCCCTCATTAGCCATACGATCCAAATGTGGAGTCCTGATTTGTGACTGTCCATAACTGCCCAATTCAGCATAGCCCAGATCATCCGCCAGGATGTAAATGATGTTGGGACTTGTGGGCTTTTGAGTGCAGCGTGTATAAAGCTGAGGGAGACTTAAGGAGGCGGCTCCCATACCTATGGATCTCACAAAATCACGTCTTTTCATGTTTAATGCCTTCTTTTTAAGCTGGGAACATTATACCTCATATAGGGAAAAATAAAAGAAAGGATAGCGAAGGTAAACATCCTTAATTCCGTGTTGATACCAGAATTTTCATGCGTGCATCAATCACGGTTTTGAGGATGCTTCCATAGCGAAGATGTCCCATCTTGTAATATCGTGTGAAATTTTAGATAATCCTTTAAACATTAGGCTGGTCTTCTGAAAACTTTAAGCAGAGGAGAATATGGAATGTGGTATCAAAAAAAACAAATCATTATTTTGTCGCTGATTGGTCTGTGTCTGCCGTGTATGCTTCCGGCTCAAAGCGCAGAAGAGGTGGGGAAACTCTTCGAAAAGTTTTCGTGGCGCAGTATCGGCCCCGCTAATATGGGGGGACGGGTGGTCGATGTTGAAGTCGAAGAAAAACAGCCTTGGATAATATACGCGGCTATCGGGCCGAGTGGAGTCTGGAAATCCAGCAACAATGGAATTACCTGGAGCCCGATCTTTCACCAAGAAAACACGGTGTCTGTGGGGGACATCGCCCTCTGCCAGGAAAAGCCTAATATCCTATGGGTGGGTACTGGAGAAGCGACGGCCCGAAACAGTGTAACCATTGGCGATGGCGTCTATAAGTCAACTGATGCAGGACAAACCTGGACCAATATGGGACTTGAGAACACGCGTCATATAAGCCGCATCCTTATCCATCCCCAGAATCCGGATATTGTCTATGTGGCGGCTCAGGGGCATCTCTGGGGCCGTAATGAGGAGCGAGGCGTTTATAAAACCATGGATGGAGGCACAACCTGGGAAAAGTGCCTCTACATCAACCACAACACCGGGATCGCCGACATGGCCATGGATCCATCTGAACCGGATATCCTTTATGCTGCAGCTTGGGACTACCAGAGATTTCCTTTTTATTTCTATAGCGGGGGACCGGGGTCCGGCATCTACAAGTCTGTCGATGGAGGCCGCACCTGGCAGCGTTTGATCAAAGACCTGCCCGAGGGAACCTTAGGGCGTATCGGGATTGCCGTTTCCAGAAGCGATCCCTCCGTGGTTTATGCTTTGATCGAGCACAAAGACGGTGGGATCTGGCGTTCCGAAGATAAGGGGATGAGCTGGACGCGTACCTGCGATAATGCGACCTATGAAAAAATCAACTTCCGACCGTTTTATTACAGTCAAATACGGATCGATCCCAGTGATGAGAACACGGTCTATGTTTTTTCCGGAGGATCATTTGTATCCAAAGATGGAGGGAAGAAATTTAAAGCCATCTCCGGGGGAACTCACCCGGATCATCATGCACTTTGGATCGATCCTCACAACCCTCAACATTTGATCGATGGCAATGATGGGGGAATTGACATCACCTATGACGGAGGTAAAAACTGGCATGGTATCAAACACATGGCCTTATCCCAGGTCTACCAGCTTGGATATGATATGAGATCTCCTTATTACGTGTATTGCGGACTCCAAGATAACGGACTTTGGGGTGGACCGAGTGCGACTCTGGATGTGGCGGGAATCACCAACCGGGATTGGTACACTATAGGCGGCGGTGACGGTTTCTACGGTCAGCCCGATCCCAGCGATTATAACATTGTCTATGGCAATTACCAGATGAATGTCCTCTATCGATTCGATCTTCGGATCCGAAAAAGTAAAAATATACGTCCGTTGGCTTCATTGTCCGAACCTCCCTACCGTTTCAACTGGAACTCACCCATCCATATTTCCCCACATGATCCCAGGATCGTATATACCGCCGGCAACTTTCTGTTCAAGACTACAGACCAGGGACACTCTTGGGATATCATAAGCCCGGATCTGTCAACCAATGATCTCGCCAAACAGAATGATTCGGGAGGACTCATCACACAGGATCATACCGGGGCGGAGATCCACTGTACCATTATCACCATCGCCGAATCACCGGTCCAAGCTGGGTTGATCTGGTGCGGTACAGATGATGGTAATGTTCAAATAACTCGGGATGGAGGGAGAAATTGGACCAATGTTGTGAAAAATATACCTGATCTGCCTGCCAATACCTGGTGTTCTCGCATCGAGGCATCGCATTTCGAAGCGGGAAGGGCCTATGCGGCCTTTGATGGGCACCGTGCCGATGACTACAAAACCTATGTCTACATGACCAATGATTTTGGCCAGACCTGGACATCCATAAAAGGGAACCTGCCCTTCGGCTGGGTGCATGTTGTCAGGGAGGATGTCCGCAATCCCAATCTACTGTTCATCGGAACGGAATTTTCGGTCTATCTCTCTTTTGATAGGGGAGAGAGTTGGGTGACGTTCAAAAATAACCTTCCCACAGTTGCTGTGCGGGATATTGCTGTCCACCCCCGGGATTTTGATTTGATCATCGGCACTCACGGCCGAGGCGTGTGGATCTTGGATGATATCACACCTCTCCAACAGTTCAACGAGGCGGCCGTGACAGAGGATATGTTCCTGTTCGATGTCCGTCCCGCCACCCTCTATCATATGGGCAGCTCCATAGAAACCTATACGAGAAGAGTCTTTTCTGCGAAAAATCCGGACTACGGAATGGGGATCTCGGTTTATTTTCATAAAAAACCGGAAGAAAAGCCAACGCTGGTCATCAAGGATCAAAATCAGGAGCAACTCTATCAGTTCCAACTGCAGACGAAGACCGGCTTCCAGCGCTTGACTTGGAATTTGACCGCTCTTCCCAGAGGACAAGATGGAAAACAGATCAGGCCCGGCGGTATCGGGTTCATTGGCGCTCCTCTGGTAGCTCCAGGGGAATACCAGGTGGAGCTGCAGGTAGGGGAGAAGAGCATGTCTCGTGAGGCCAGGGTTCTTCCGGATCCACGTTTTCAAATGAGCGAATCCGAACACAAGGCTCAGGTAGATGGTCAGGTTCAAGCTATTCTCCTAGGAAAAAAGATGGGATTATCTGTGACTGCAGTCAAAAATATCCGTAGGCAGTTGGACAAACTTCTGCAAGAGAGTCAAAAAACAGCAGAGATTTCTGAGGAAGTAAAAAACGCTTTAGAGGTTTTTGACAAGACCTTCAGCCCTCTAGAAGAAATAATCGAGCCGAAAAAGTTCGGTTATCGAACACCTATGATGACGGCTCTACGAGGGGGTACGCTGCGCATGCAGATGATGTTTCTGGCGATATCGCTTGGTGGTTTTCCTGCGGCCCCAACGGCGGTAGACCAGGTGCAGTTGCAGGATATTTCCGGAGTCGTGGAAATCTGGGTTGAAAAATTAAACCAACTGATAGACGTGACGATACCTGAGCTCAATCAAATCCTAAAAGAAAATGGTTTTAAAACCTTGAAGCCTCCGAAGCAGGTTACCCTTTAACACGGATTCGCGCGGTAGGCGGGCAGGCTATCGGAAGGAACGCGTTGTCTGTTCCTTCTCCGTGTAGAAGTTGATCCGGAAGGACACCGATTTACGGGGGATCATCATACAGGATTCAGTCAGTTTGATGCCGATATCGGCAGCAGGCAAAGTAGCGAAGATATATTTTTGCTCTTTGATATCCCAAATGCCATAACCCGGGCTGAAACGTTTGCTGGGCCAAAGACCCATGTTCCGGGCAGCCTTGACGATTGCCGCATCTGCCTGACGGGCCACCTCTTCTGCTGCCTCTGACCCAAACGCATCCAGCACAAAACCCTTGAGGATATCATTGTTGGTGATGAATTCGGCGCTTGTCCTTTCCAGATCAGGTCCGATAGTGCATACGCAGAGCGCGACCTGGAGGGCTCCCTCGAAGATGGGGTGCTGATTGGTGTCGGCGTGGTCCAGGATTCGGAAAAGCGCTGCAGGCTGCAGCAGCGCTTCCAACCGCTGCCTGTGTTCATCGATTATCTCAATGACTGAGGGATTGACCTTAGCTGTGCGGGATTTATAACCAATGCGGTGCAGGATACGGCGCTCCGAGATGGGAAAGGCAAAGTCCCTGAGTGTGGTTACTGGAAGTCTTGCCATTGTGATTTGACCGAAATGTTTTAATATCCCAGGTCGGGTAGAACATCCAATCCATTTTCTTTGGCATCCGCGTACATGATCGACTTAAGATTTTCGCGTACGTTCTGCTCGAGCAGGTTGGGAGGATGGTTCTTGAGAAGTTCCTCCACCTTTTCCGCTGCCCGTGTCGGCATGGATTTTCCTCCCAATGTGGCCCAATAATCATAGGTGTCACGATCGATGATATCCGGGAAGATATGTTCTTGTCGATACCACTGGCGTGTGTGGGGATTGGATAGGAATTGTGTGTCCGCTGTAAAACCCTCGAAGAGATGAGTGGCAATAGGATCGTCACGTTGTTCGACTCCCTTGACCAATCTGAGGGCCATAGCGCAAATCTCGTTATCGATCACCAGTTTTTCCAAGCTTTGACAGCTTTCAAAATCCAGCATTCCCGGGCCTGAGATAACGTTGATTCCGGAAAGTGCTGCCAGTACAGCTCCAATTCCGGTTTCCAATCCCGCTTGACTGTCATTCAGCTTAGAATCGCTCAGACTCATATAGGCATGAGTGGGTAGATTCAAAGATTTAGCGATCTGGGCATATCCCGAGTCGATCATCATGGTTTCGATCGCACCCATGGGAGTCGTGCCTTTGCGCATGTCAAACGACGAGGGAGACCCACCGAAAATCACAGGGGCTCCTTTTTCCGCCAGTTGGCAGATAACCAGTCTGCAGAGATTTTCGGCGACATGCTGAACCAAGGTTCCGGTGATCGTAACCGGAGAAGTGGCGCCGGTCATTCCCATAGATATAAGTTCGGAGGGAATCCCCGCCCTAGCACAATCGATCAGGCTTTGAGTTGTGAGATTGCTCCATTTTAAAGCAGGGGATGGGCAGGCATCAAAGATAGCCAGCGGTTTTTCTGCTAAGGCGGAAGGCCCCCCACGGACCGCTGAGAGCATTTCAAACATGGACTTGAATCCCTCAACACGAAAAGTTCCGGTGACAATCGGTTTGTTGCAGAACTGCAAACCCAAGTACAGGCGATAACTGTCGGAAATTATATCCGGGACGTCACCGCTGATGAGGCCGGTGCTTTGAAAATCTAGATAGGGAAGAGAATCCGTGATGCGAAAAAATTGGATAACATCCTGGGTGGTGGCTTTGCGCTGCGTTTGCGTTTTATGATCGAGGATGGTGACGGCTGCGGAACCTGGATCAAAATGGACCTCATCGCCGCCAACAATGTATTCTTGAGTTCCGGTGCGATCGAATATTGAAATTGTTTCTGGAGTGGTGGACAAGCATTTCTGGACCAGAGCATTTGTGAGGTGTGCGCGCTGCGACGAAGAGTCCACTTGCATGCCCGCGTCGCGTAACAGAGCAAGGGCCTCCGTATTTTCAACAAAGACGCCTTGTTTTTCCAGAACGATGTAGGCCTCTGCAACGATCTGTTGAATGAGCTCAGAAGAGAGAAGCTTTAAGTTGGGTTTTAGCGTGGATATCATTGATTACTCCCCTTATAAAAGGTCTTTGGCGGCTTTAACGGCGGTCATGGCATTTTCTGCATACCCATGAGCACCGATATCTTGGGCCCATTGCCGGTTGACAGGTGCCCCCCCGACCATGATTTTAAACCGGTCATACAGTTCCTGTTCACGAAGGAGCTCGATCAGTCTGCGTTGGCCCAACATCGTGGTCGTGAGGAGGGCCGACACACAAATAAGATCAGCCTCCCGATCCTGCGCAGTTTGAATGAAATCTTCGAGCTTAACATCGGCTCCGAGATCGATCACATCAAACCCATTGGCTGAGAGCAGCGATGAGACCAGGTTTTTACCGATATCATGGATGTCTCCTGTTATGGTTCCGATGATAACACGGCCCTGCGTGTGAGCCTTGATATGGATTTTTTCCATTTCAGGTTGAAGAATATCCATGGCTGCTTTCATGCATTCTGCACTTGTGATAAGTTCCGGCAAGAAATATTCCCCATTTTCCCACATGTCGCCCACCTTCTGGATCCCGGGAACGTAGCCGGATTCGATCACTTCAGTCAAATCGACCTTGAGGTCGACGGCTTCCTGTGCCAAGGCAACTGCATCCACCTTATTTCCGTCGATAATGGAGTGTTTTATTTTTTCCCAAAGTTCGTTTTTAGTCATCCTGTCTCCTTTGTCCATACAAACTACCATGCTTGACTGAAGGCGTCAATACAGTGTGGGATGTTTTCCCCGAGAATATGTGTAATTCCTTGCGAGCTATGATATATTTAGCAAACAAAATGATCTGTATAACAGGCAGAATGTATTCAGGACTCTTGGAGCCGGTCCTTCATGGCATGAAGCGTTGGATAGCGGCTTATGTCGAATCGACAGGAATGAATCCGGTGTTGGATCTTTGCTGTGGGATCGGAACCCAATGCGGGCTGTTAACGAGCCGGAACATCTCGGCATGCGGGGTGGATCTGGACTGGGAAATACTTTGCTTTGCCAGGCATAAATACCCCAAAATCCCCTTGATCTGTGGGGATGCGGCCATTTTACCTTTTCCGAAAAATTCTTTTCAAGGCGTTATCCTATCCTATGCCCTGCATGAAAAATCATCTGAAATACGTTTGGGTATGCTGGCGGAAATCAGAAGAGTCCTAACACCGCAAGGCAGGCTGCTTTGCTTAGATTTTGAAAATCCCTGGGATTTCACATCTCACATCGGGCGGACCCTGACCTTTTGCATCGAAAAGATGGCAGGCCGGGAGCACTTTCAAAACGGACAGCAGTTTCTGAGAGAGGGAGGCCTACGTACCTTTCTTGAGCAGAACGCCTTGAGAGAAGAAAAAAGCCATCCTGTTCCCTGGGGAAACAGCCGTATCGTGGTGGCACGTTTTAACTAGTCTGTTCTTTCGCGATCAGGAATAATCGCAGCTAATATTTGTATTCAGATGGAAGGGGAGGTACAATACTAATAATATTCCAAATATAAATTAAATAAGAATCTTGAGGTAATAATAATGGTTAAAATCATCAACGAAAATAAAACGAAAAATATCGCGCTGCTTATAGATGGCGATAATGCCCAGGCTACTCTGATCGGAAAGATCCTGGCTGAAGCTGGAAAGCATGGGGCTTTGACCATACGGCGGATCTATGGGGATTGGACAACCTCGAACATGCAGGGATGGAAAAACACCTTGAATACTACGGCCATCCAGCCAATTCAACAGTTCCGCTATACCGTAGGTAAAAATGCAACGGACAGCGCTATGATCATCGATGCCATGGATATTTTACATGGACTCCTGGTGGATGGATTTTGTTTGGTCTCCAGTGATAGCGATTATACGCGGCTGGCCACTCGCATCCGGGAAAGCGGCTTTTTTGTGATGGGGATCGGCAAACAGCTCACTCCCAAGGCTTTCGTAAATGCCTGTAACGTTTTTGTATATACAGAGATCCTGGAGCCCAAGGAAACCTCTCTTCCCAGAGGGAAAAAAACCGCACGTAAGGCTAGCCCCAGAGAGGAAAAATCCAAGAAAATTGATGCGCTTCCGCTGTTGAAGGGCGCCTATGATATGGCTATCCAGGAAGATGACTGGGCCAATCTGGCCACCATGGGTTTTTATCTCCACCAGTTGGACCCCGGTTTTGATCCCCGCACTTACGGCTTCAAGCAGCTGTCCCAGCTGATCAAATCCTACCCGATATTCGAATCACGATTCCTGGAACAATCAGGAACAACCCATGTCTACGTAAAGCTTAAAGAATAACTGCACGGATTCCCCCATATGGCCGACCAAAGCAAAAAGGCTGTTATTGCGGCCTTGTTCGCTAACCTCGGGATTGCGATATTCAAGTTTGTGGCCGCGGCCTTTAGCGGTTCCTCGTCTATGCTGGCTGAAGGATACCACTCCTTGTCAGACACCCTGAATCAGGTCTTGCTCCTATATGGATTGAGGCGTTCTAAAAAACCGCCGGACGCGGAACATCCATTCGGCCACGGTAAGGAACAATTCTTTTGGTCATTTGTGGTTGCCATGATCCTGTTTGGAGTGGCCGGCACCCTGTCTATTCTAGAGGGATGGCGCAAGGTACATCATCCTGAACCGTTGAGTCATCTCTGGTTGATCTATTTTGCTATCGTTGTGGGCTTATGTTTTGATGGGTATGCCCTCCGGATCGCGGTGAGTTCAATCAAGCAGGAAATGCGTGAGGAGGGGCATAAAAAGTTTTTTGAGGCTGTTCGTAAAAGCAAAAACCCCACTGTTCTTACCGTCCTGTTTGAAGATTCTCTGGCTGTGGTAGGTCTGTTGATCGTAGCGACTGCTGTCACCCTAGTGCGCATCACAGGATATGCTCTCTTGGACGGATTGGCCTCTATCCTGATCGGTGTTTTGTTGATGGTTTTTGCGCTTTTTTTGGCCTTTGAGACCAAAGAATTGCTGTTGGGAGAAGCTGTGACACGAAAGAAACGTCGTTCCATTTTGTTAGCCGTGAAGGGCTTTTCTGAGGTAGAGAAGGTCATCAGCTGTAAAACCATGCATCTGGGAGCCGATGAAGTTCTGGTGGCACTGGAGTTAAACTACGCAGATGATCTGACTATTTCCCAACTGGAGGATCTCAATGATTTTATCGAAGCAGAGATCAAGAAGATATTCCCGGAGGCAAAAGTCTATTTGGAAGCGGAAAATATCTGAATGACTTTGAGGATGTGAAGTGAAAAAAAAACTAAAGAAGCTGCTGGGACCAAAAAATATCTTCTTAGAGCTTGAAGCCCAGACTAAAAGCGGGATTATCGAAGAGATGATCGAACGGTTGGCGGATAATGGCCTGATAGAAGATAGACTGGGTGCTCTCAAGGCAGTGGTCGAGAGAGAAGAGAAGATGTCCACCGGCATGAACAACGGGGTGGCTATTCCCCATGGAAAAACCGACTGTGTCAGTAAACTCATCGTGGCTGTAGCCTTGAAAACATGCGGGATCGATTTCGGGTCCACCGATGGTATGCCCTCTACGATCTTTATTATGACCATATCACCGGCCAGCCGTTCAGGGCCACACATCCAGTTTTTGGCCGAAGTGAGCAAGGTTCTGCGTGATTCTGCTTCCCGGGAAAGACTGCTCGCAGCCAAAAACACCAACGATATCATCACTGTGTTTTCATGAGAGAGGAAGTGAGACGGCTACGCTAATGCAGCACCTTATGACGACCTTGGTGCTTCAGGTCGCCGTGATCGTTGTGGCTGCGCGTGTTTTCGGTCTGATCTTCAGCCGCTATCTTAAACAGTCCCGGGTGCTGGGAGAGCTGGTGGCGGGGATGGTAATAGGGCCTTATGCTCTGGGGAGCCTGAACCTGCCGTTAATGGGCCAGAGTTTGTTCCCGAAAATAGAAGCGGTCATGCCTGTTTCCCCGGAGCTTTATGGATTGGCTGTTATCGCTTCTATCGTGCTGCTCTTTTTAGCGGGATTGGAAACCGACCTGCCAACTTTTCTGCGTTACTCCCTCATGGGTACAGTGGTCGGCATCGGTGGAGTCATCTGCTCATTTTTCTTGGGCAGCTCTGCAGCCGTGCTTTTTCTACCGGGGGTTGAATCTTTCATGCATCCCACAGCACTTTTTTTGGGGACGCTTTCAACCGCCACCTCAGTAGGAATCACAGCCCGCATTCTGAGTGAGAAGCGTAAGATGTCTTCCCCGGAAGGGGTTACGATCTTGGCCGGCGCGGTCTTGGATGATGTGCTGGGAATCGTTTTATTGGCTGTAGTCGTGGGGATTTCCAAGCTGGGTGCTGCGGGTGATTCGGTTGAGTGGGGCAGAATCGGTCTTATTGCACTGAAGGCCTTCGGATTTTGGATTGTCTGCACGGTATTGGGAATTTTATTTGCTAAAAAGATATCCAAAGGATTGAAGTGGTTCAAATCCAACGATGCTATTGCAGGCGTTTCTCTGGGAATGGCGCTCCTTCTGGCTGGACTGGCAGAAATGGCCGGTTTGGCCATGATCATCGGCGCATATGTTATGGGGCTATCTCTCTCTCAGACGGATTTGGCGCACGAACTACGCGAAAGGCTGCATGGGATTTACCAGTTCCTGGTTCCTATTTTTTTCTGTGTCATGGGAATGATGGTGAATTTTGCGGCCATGAAGGGTGTTCTGATGTTCGGGCTGATTTTCACGGCACTTGCCATCATCGGCAAGATCATCGGCTGTGGCTTACCGGCCTGGTTGCTGGGGTTCAATCTAAGAGGTGCTTTTCGCGTGGGCGCGGGCATGCTCCCCAGAGGAGAAGTCACTTTGATCGTAGCCGGTATCGGTCTTTCTGAAGGGGCTATCGGTCAAGACATGTTCGGAGTGGCTATCATGACGCTCTTGATCGCCAGTGTCATTGCACCTCCTGTTCTTATAAAGAGCTTTGAAGGGGGAACGGGCCTGCGCAGCCGGATGGATGTGAAGGCGGAGGAAGCGGGCTGCCATATTGAATTGAACTTTCCTTCCGTGCACATCACCTCTTTTATCGCCAATAGGATTCGGGAGGCGTTTCGAAATGAAGAATTCTATGTGCATGAGGTGAACATCGAGGCCAAGATCTATCAGATCCGCAAAGAAGATATCTCGATCACTCTTATCCAAAGGCCTGAAGGGATCGAATTGAACACTTCCCAGGAAAATTCACATCTGGCCAGTCTAATCGTCATGGAAGAGATATTGGAGCTTAAAGACCTTCTTCAGGGGATTGAAAGGCTGGAAAGTCCCGAGGGATTGTGTACGGAACTGGCTTCCGGACTATTCTGTGAAGCCTTTCCTAGATCCACAGATGATAAAAAGGAGGAGCCCGGTGAATGATTCCCAAGCAAAACATCCCGATGTTTATTTTAGGGAGGTGCAAAGATTCGGACAGATCTGGGTGGGGCTTCTCGTGGCTCTCGTGACAGGGGTAGCCTGGTATGGTGCGGTCGTGCAGTTGATCTACAAAAAACCTTTTGGAACCAATCCCGCTCCGGATACACTTATGCTGATCCTATGGGTGATCTTTGGCGTTGGACTCCCTTTGCTTTTTTACTCCTTGCGCTTGGTAACGGAGGTTCGCAGCGAGGGGGTTTTTGTGCGTTTTGTTCCTATGCATCGCTCCTTTCAGCGGTTCGAACGTGAACAGATTGATAACTGCGAAGTTGTGACCTATCGTCCCCTGCGAGATTATGGAGGATATGGGATTCGCTACGGAGTCCAGGGCAAGGCCTATAACGTGAGTGGGAATCGAGGAGTTCGGATTCACCTGTCCGGGAAGAAACCTGTCCTGATCGGCTCCCGCCAGCCGGAACAGTTGGCCTCAGCCATCCGCTCGATCGCTGCGTGCTAAGTTTCTCGCTCGTGGGGTGAACCAGCGGCCAGGTCAAAAAAAGATAGAATCTCTATTTTTCCCAGGGAATACGGATGAACTTGGTTTCATAAGGTTCGAAATCGATCCTTGATGTTTTATTTTTGAGAATCTCTCCCAGCGCATTGACTTCGTAAAAATTGAGCCTGGCGTTGTTTTTTTGGGGAAGTGTAATATAAGATTCAAGGGCCTCGCCGGAAATCTCCCGTAAATGAAGTAAAAGTCCTTCCCCCTCCTGGACAGGTTGTGCACTGATAAGCAGAATGTTGTCACCATGCAGGTGCAGCAGAGAACGGCTTCTGGGGAGTTTTGAGGTTTTTCCTGGCGGAAAAACCCGCGCCAGCAGCGGGACACGCGATTCCCATCCGAAACGAGTAGGCGAAGAGGACATGCCGGATTTCCCAGAAGTCAGAAAATAGCTCCAGCGGATATCCCCCTCCTGGCTGGCTCGAAAATTCGTCACCCAGTAGTTGTTCATGACCCATGAAAAAACATGCGGCTGTTCGATCTCTGCCACATAGCGGAAATTACCTAAATTTAAACCCCCTAAGTGAGTGAGCGGTATTTCAGGGCTGCCCAAGATAACCTCATAGAGGGAATCGCGCACGGTAACAAAATTTTGCAGGGCATGCCAATCCGCGGAAGTGCCTTCCAGCGGATTTTTTCCGGGATAAACGACTCCTCCTTGGGTTTCGTAGCTGACCTTGCCCTCCGGAATACTAAAAGGGAAGGCCACGTAAACAGCTTCCGGTTCGGTGATGGCCTTTTTACGCATTTCATAGTGCAGCTCGAGGCGTTTGCTTTTGTTGAAAAGGCGAATCTCAGTCTGCAGGCGTGTGCCATCGGCAACCGTTCCGGTTTTTCCGCTTAGAAAGAGGCTTTTCCATACCGGCCCTTCTTTAACACCTTCGATACGTACATCGGACAGGCTGTCTCGTGTGTGACTCACCAGCCGAAATTGCTCCAATTGGGCACGGTTGGAGATGGTTTCATGGATGATCTGTCCCAATTTCCAGGGACTTTTGGGATCGCACAGTTCCTTTCCAAGCTCTTTATCCAACAAGCTGACAATGCCTCCGGTTCGGACGTCGACCTCCACTCTGTAATATTCGTTTTCCAACTGAGTATCTTCCGTAGGTGTTGATAGTATTGTCTCTCTGAGTTTGCCCGATACGTCCAATCGGTAGGTTTTATATCCAAAGGCTGGCAAGTCCTGAGCCCAGAGATACCAATAGGTGCCGTCGGCACGACTCTTCCCGGCTTGGACGGCGATCTCGCGAGAGTTCTCATCCAGGATGCTGAATTTCCGCCCCGGAGGTAAGATCTCATGGTCGATGTAAATCTCAACCAGGCCGGAGCGAGGCCAATTCATGGTGTTGAAAACTGCAAGGCTGGGAACATCCTCCCTGGGAATATGGTGCTGGATCAATCCCATGGCCGCTTCCTGGAAGAGCCGATTGTCCTTGACCGCCTCCCAGATGTAGGCAGCCTTCTCCAACCACTGCACAATACTGTTTTCTGCCTGAGGATCGCTGATACTTTCTGCAGCTCCCATGGTATGTTCATCCCAGAATAGAAGCGCCTGCTCGATCTTTTCCATCTGCAGCCAACCGGAGAGAGGCATATGTTCTCCCAGAAGAACAGCCAGGCTGAAGAGACCTTTGTTTGCCAATAAATGCATCTGCGTTTTGCGCGCAGCCGCCGTCTCTCTGGCAGCTGACCCGAAGCCATCCGACCACCAATCCGGCCACGCTACCCGGTGGACAGGGAGTTGTTCTCCATGTTCTTCTTCAAGGTATTGGAAAAACTCACGGGCGGTGGCGCTGCGCAGTTTGGGCCAGGCATATTTCTGATTCCAGCTTTGAATGAAATCGCAGCCTGCTGTTGAGGGAGGTGCGTTGTCGGTAAAATAGCCGGAATATTGTACAGCGATGCGTGTTAGGGGATAGGCCTTTTTTTCCAAGTCTTGGAGATATTTAAGCAACTCATTTTCTGCATTTGAAAAATTACCTGTATGGATACCCCAAAAGTTACCGGTCATATAATGATCCGCACGGAAAGCTAATACCCGCTTTCCTGAGGGAGATTCCCACCAAAATGCGGTCGGTTTATCAAAGGGGATCCTGGCGCGGTGCCCGTGCTGCCCCATATTGAGATATTTTATTCCTATGCCGGAAAAATAATCGGCCAGACACCAGGCAATGCCATTGACATCATTCTGCATGGCTGTGGTGACAGACAGTCCGGCCTGTTTGAAGCGTTTGATAGGTTGAAGAGAGGCTCGCAAAACGTTTTCGTCTGCGATCTCCGAGAGATTGAATGGCATTCCGGTGATCTCAATACGTCCTTCTTTGACTCTTCTCCTCAGACGTTGCAGTTGTTTTGAAGGCCTTGATTTGAGATATTCGTTTACAGCCCAAGATGCCTCACAGGTCCAGCGGAAACGGGCCTCTTCTGGATAATCATCGGTCAGGTCGCAGTAATCCAAAGCATAATCGATAAAACGCAGGTGCTCGGCCAATATCTCCGTTTGAGGGCGTGTGTAGCCGATATCGGTATGCGTGTGCTGTACCAGGTAAAGAGTCCATTCCTTGACGGGTTTACGCTGGAAACGGAGGAGCGCGGGAGGCTGATCCTTTTTAATGATCCTTACTTCTTCCTCCTGGAGCTGCTGAGCTGGGGGGAAGTATAAGGTAACAAGATTGAAGCCGTATTCGAGTTGAACCGACATTTCAGGCAGCCCTGTTGATGTCAGTTGAACCTGAGTAGGCTCCCCCAAATGTACCATCTGGATCTCGACCGGCGGAAGAAGCTCTCCTGTTCGGTTTACCAAAGAAGGCAGGGGCAGGGCTTTGGATCCCACCCGTACCGGGCTTTGGAATGTCATGTACCACATTCGGCTGCCTGCAGTTTCCCCCACAACCTTAAGACGGACCGGTTTTCCCTTTGGGAGTTTAGAAGAGGGGAGACGGAGGGCGGCATAACCCATCACATCGTTGAATCGGTCAACCAAAGTGGTGCGGAATTTGAGACTGGACCCGTGGCGGCCTGAGATCGTCCACTCTTTGATACGATCGGTCTTGGGATTGGAGAAGGTAAACCATTTGGAATCGTTTACATACAGATCGTAGGAACGGGACGCCGGTTCAACGTCGATCCCGAATATCCATATGAAGGTGATAAAATCTGTTTCTATGTCTGCAGGAATGGATTCCGTTTCCCAAACGATGAAGTTTTCAGAATTCAAAGATCGAACAAGCAGCGAGGCGGTGACATCAGGATGAGGGGAGTGGTACTCGAGTGTCCCGCCAGTGATAGTCTTGGCGTATCCCTGCAGCCATCCTTGAGATGAGGTGAGCGAAGTTTCCTCCGTGGCTATGGTTTTTTTTGCCTGGCTGCAGAACGCAGTTAAAATAATCAGGAGCAAAAGCAGAATACACAAGCTGTGGTTTTTGTAGCGAAACATGAGGATATTGTAAAAAGATTTATGAGCATGTGCAACGAAAAGTATCAAAAATTTATAACCTACTTATCCGATAAGATATGCAAATTATTGAAAAACCTGTATAATTAACCAGACTACAATTAAAGATGGAGGTTGAAATGAAAAAAATCTTGACGATCAGCCTGGCACTTGGTGCTTTATTTCTTTTTTCAGATGCAAAGCCGGAGTCTGAAATGCCGGCGGCCGATGCCCAAGCGCTTTGGAATTACATCACGGAGGTCTCTCCTTACCAGGATTGGGGTTTTTGGGAAGATTACAAGGACATACAGCCAGGAAATTCTCCGCACGGCCCCTTCAACAAGGTCTTTGTGAATGAGATTTTGCTGAAAGCAACAGGCGTTCCCGCGCCGTATGGATCGATACAAGTGAAAGAGGGCTTCAACAAAAGCAAAAACAAAACCGCATTGACCGTCATGTACAAGGTCAAAGGATTTAATCCTGAGGCCGGCGATTGGTATTGGGTGCGCTATAGCCTGGATGGCAAAGCCGGACCGGAAGGTAAGGTTCAGGGATGTATCGGCTGCCATGCGGTCAAGGCGGACAACGATTACATCCTCGTTCACAACCTTAAATAAGCCGGACTCCTTTAGGACTGAACATCATTTCCAAATTTGAAAACTGGATTCTGGAAGGCGCTATCAACAACTAGAAATCGGCTATTTCACTTCGGGTTTTAGGTGCCGGATGAAATAATCGATACGAGCCTCTCCATACTGACTGTAACGAATACCGTGCTGCTGTTCGGGATAGAACATGAAATCAAATCTTTTTTCCGCCTTGAGGAGCGCATCGATCAGTTGCATGGAATTGCCGGGATGGACATTGTCATCTACAGCCCCATGATGAATGGCTAGGTGCCCCTTTAAGCCTTTGGCGTAGTTCATGCAGCTACCTTTTTCGTAGCCGTCCGGATTGTCCTGTGGGCGGCGCATGTATCGTTCGGTGTAGATGGTATCATAGTTGCGCCAATCCGTGACCGGAGCCCCGGCCACACCCACGTGAAACACATCCGGAGCCTTGAGCAACGCGATGCAGGTCATATAACCGCCGTAAGAGTGCCCGTAAATCCCCACCCGGGTTTCATCCACATAGGGGCGGCTGCCGATAAACTTGGCGGCTGCGACATGATCGGCCAATTCGATCTCTCCTAGATTTAAGTACATAAGATTCTGGAAAGCTTTGCCTCGTCCGGAAACACCACGGTGGTCAATAGAGATGACGATAAAACCCAGCTGTGCGAGAGTTTGACTGACGCTGTTCATCTGATAGCGGTTGTATATCCGTTTAGCTCCCGGTCCACCATAGACGGACATGATCAAGGGATATTTCTTGTTTTTATCAAAATGGGCCGGTTTGAACAGGATCCCATCGAGTTCGTGTTGGTTGTCTGCAGATTTGAATTTGAAGAGTTCGGGTTTGATGAGGGTCAGGTCTTTAAATTCCTGAGTGACCACTGAATGGCCCAGTTCCCTTATTATGCGACTGTCGGCATGATGGAGGGTGACACGGCGAGGGTTGTCAAATGAGCTGAAGCTGTCTGCATAATACTTGGCATCGGGTGACAGACTTACGGAATGTCCACCTTACTCTTTTGTAAGCTTAGTAAAATCGGTACCATCCAATTTTACTCTGTAAAAATGGCTTTCCAGGCCCCGGTTTTCTGCCCCGGAAAAAAACACCCAACCGTTATCCTCATCCACGGCCGAGATGCGGGAGATGGGGAGTTTTGCGTCAGTAAGTTGTCGCGCAAGTTTGCCTTCAAGGTTATACAGATAGATCTCCCTCCATCCGCTCCTTTCCGAAGTCCAGATGAAGTGCAAATTGTCGCCTAAAAAGTGAAGGTCAAAATTAGCCTGAATATAACAAGGATCCTCTTCGCTCAGGAGTTGTTTGATCTTACCAGTGGCCGGGTTTGCTGCAAACAGTTCGATGACATTCTGCCAGCGATTGAGGCGTTGGTAGGTGAAGTATTTCCCATCGGGCGTCCATTTGCCCCGGAAAAGGTAAACATTTGTATCCAGGCCCGACTCGATACGCGTCAACTTCTTTGTTTCTACGTCAGCGATGTAGAAAGTGACGATAGGATTATTGGCGCCGGCCTTGGGATAGCTCTGCATTTCCAATTCCGGCCGGGGCGCGACATCGTGAACGATGGGGTACTTGGTCACAGGACTTTCATCGAACTGCATGAAGGCGATCTTTTTTGAGTCAGGAGACCACCAGAAGGCCTGGTATTGACTCAATTCTTCCGGATACACCCAGTCGGGGAAACCATTCCGAAGATCTTTATGTCCATCCGTGGTTAGCGCTGTCTCGTTGCCGTCCAGATCCTGGACGTAGAGGTTGTAATCCCGAGTATAGGCGCGCAGCTTAAAGTCAGGAGAAAAGGCTTCACCGTACATGCGGCCGCGCACACCTCGGATTTGCTGCTGAGGAACATAAGAGACCATCTCGTCTGCAGCAAAATCATAGATATAAGCAATGCTTCCTACCAGAAATTGGATTTTCTTTCCCCCTCCCAAGTAAGAAAAACGGCTGAAAGGCAGTTCTTCTACATTTTTATGCGTGATCTGATTATAAGAGGCCAATATGGCGGCGTCATCGAAGAGTGGAGATTTAGCGCCTGTTTCGGGATCGACCTTGAAAAAGGTCTTATCCTCAAGCAGGTAATAAGCACTGCCGTCCGGGGTCCAGGCCAGGCGTGCCAAGCCTTCAAACTTTACTAGATCTTTTTCCTGTGATAGCTTTTCGTAGAGATCTTTCCCACGAATCTGAGCCCCAGAAAATGAAGCTGTAAACAGCAAGAAAACAAGACTTAAAAGAAGAACATGCCTTACGTGATTTTTCATCATACCTCCATCTCAATTCTGCCGTGAATCACATTTATTTATGTAAGATTTTAGCTTATATCACAGCCATTCAGCAGGGTCAAACGATTTGCATGGTATCAGATTTTTAATGATATTCAGGAAACTTTTTAGGGATTACGGGGGGAAAACATATCCGGCATGGATAATCAGGAGTTGGCCGAGTATCGTCGCTTTGGTGTGGGCATGATATTCCAATCCTTCAACCTCATCTCTTCCTTATCGGCTCTGGAAAATGTCGGCCTGCAGAGCTGTCCGGCCATGCGGGTCGATCCGGTTGTCGCTCTACGCCACGATTAGGCGACGTATTGTGGCTTTGTCCCTTATCAGTCGCTATTCATAACGCAAAGATTCTACTGGATTGGAAGACGCCGCGCGGATGGCCTGATAACTTACTGTGATCACGGCGATAAAAAGGGCCAGGGCTGCCGAAAAAATAAAAATATCCCAGCTCAGATCTATTCGATAAGCAAAGCCCTGCAGCCACCGATCCGAGAGGAAATAGCATGCCGATCTCTTTGGTATTGAAATTCATACTCCCTCCTCAATTTAGGCTGAATAGGCTGCAGAGGCTTTCAAAAGTTTGAAGAGTGCTTGGTGTACGTTCATCCACTGCTGTGATTCTAGGTAGGGATTTTTGAAGTTTGACATGGTATTGTATTCGAACTATTCTGAAAGTAGGCTTTTGTAGGAGACGAATATCTAATGATGATAGGATATGGGCACCTTATTCAAGCCGTACTTTTTGCAGTAAGTGTCTACTGGTGCAAAGAGATTCTGGGTCGTTTCCCTCAGGATCTTAAGGATTTTAAATCCCCGAAGGACGAGTCCGTCCGTCCGGTCATTCTGCTTTATTGGGCACTGACCGGGCTGGCCGTATTTTTCATCATCTCCTTTGTATTTATGCTTATTCGGATGGTAAGATCAGGGTTGATGCTTTAAATCAGCG
>JAUWSR010000231.1 GCA_030609975.1 Acidobacteriota bacterium
GCTGGGAAACTGGAAAGTGAACAAAAAAGATAAAAACCGCGTCTACACGCTGCTCACACCAGGGCTTTCTGGAAAAGTTCGTGCCCCCACATCTTGGTCTCTGATCGAGGAACACAATGTCACGAGTTTTGTTTTTACCGGACGGTTGAAATGCGATGCCGATCCCACCAACCCCAGCCGTGATATGCTGGTGATCTTTCATTTTCAGGATCCCACACATTTCTATTACGTGCATTTTTCGGCCTCCAGTGACGGCTTTCACAACATCATAGGATTGGTCGATGGCAAAGACAGAGTGAAGATCAACCACGAAGAGCCCGGCGAATCCGTATTTCGTTTGAAGGATCGTGAATACCATGATTTCAAATTGACATACAGTGCCTTGACTGGGGAGATCCGAGCCTATATGGACGACATGAACACGCCGATATTGACTTCAAAAGATACAACTCTTGGACACGGCCGTATAGGGATTGGCTCATTCGATGACACCGGCAGCTTTGATGATATTATCCTGTGGGGGAAAACACGCAAGGAGAATTGAAGGGAGACCACATGATCATGGAGACGGCACAAAAACGGTACGGCAGCCTGATTAAAGTAAAACCGGAGTATGAAGAACGCTATATAATCCTGCATAAACACACTTTTCCTGAGGTTTTAAAGCAGATCCACGATTCCAATATCCGCAATTATTCTATATACCTCAGGGACGGGGTCCTGTTCTTCTATTTTGAATATGTCGGTGAAGATTTTGATAAGGATATGGAATATATGGGACAGAATGAGGTCACGCGTGACTGGTGGAAACTGACCGACCCCATGCAGGAGCCGTTTGGCACCCGGGAAAAAGGGGAGTGGTGGTCGTCTTTAGATGAGATTTTTCATTTTGGTGAGAAGCAAGTGCCGTCCTATCAAGCCCAAAGGTTTGCCTATATTGCGCATACCGGGCATACAGATTCCGTCACAATGTTCAAACCGGATCTCAATGGTCTTTTACTTCAAAACCTTTCTGTTTTTCACTTGGACGCAAAACTTTACCTTTACCTTGAAGATGCCGATAATGCAGCCACTAAACAGTCTGAACGTTACAACTCCGTTATTCAATCAGTGCTGCAGCGCCTGGCCTCGGATAGCGGCTGCACGGAATGGCACCCCATGCATCAAGTCTTTCATTTCGATTGAGATGGTTTGCGATTTTAAACCGTGATAAAAGAATGCCTCAAGTAATTCATTTAAAAAAGTATCGAGTATGTTTTTTTATTCTTTTGATAATGCTTTTTGTTTGTTGCCAAGGCAGTTCTAGGCGGGAAGATGCTTCAGGGATACGGAATCTCCCGGATTGGGAAAATCCCCAGGTCTTCGCGCGGAACAAAGAAGCGCCGCATGCGACGCTTATGTCGTTTCCAGATAAAGAGGCAGCCTTGTCCTTATACTGGTTGGAATCTCCTCGGTTCCTTTCGCTGAATGGAACATGGAAATTCTCCTGGGTGAAGGCACCTACAGAAAGGCCGCAAGATTTTTACTTGGTCGATTTCCCATGCAAAGAGTGGCCGAAGATCCAGGTGCCGGGGAATTGGGAACTGCAGGGATTCGGGATTCCTATCTACACGGATACCGATTATCCCTTTCCGCCCGATCCGCCTCATATCCCGCATGATTACAATCCTGTTGGATCCTACCGCCGCAGTTTCAACCTTCCGGAAGGATGGGAAATGGAGCACCAGATATATCTGCATTTCGATGGTGTGCGCTCTGCCATGTATGTCTGGGTGAACGGTCAAAAGGTCGGATACAGCCAGGGCAGTAAGACGCCCGCAGAATTCAATATCACCTCATATCTGCAGGCAGGGGAAAATATCCTGGCTGTGGAGGTTTATCGTTTCAGTGATGGAGCCTATCTGGAAGATCAAGACTATTGGAAAATTAGCGGAATCGAGCGGGATGTCTATTTGATGGCACGGCCTGAGGTGTATATCCGAGATTATTTCGTCCAAACCGACCTGGATGAAGGCTATCAAAATGCTGTTTTAAATGTGGTGGTTGCAGTTAAAAATACATCGGAACAAGCATCGCATGGAATCGACCTGAATTTGCAGCTTCTCGATAATAAGGGACAAACAGTTCTGGCAACAGCCTCCCATGTCGAATATCTGGAGTCTGGCCAAGAAATTGAGATAGAACTGAAACAGAACCTGCGCAATCCACGGAAATGGTCTGCAGAAACGCCCGAGCTTTATACGCTTGTGCTGACACTGCAAAACGAGGAAAAAGAAGTTATTGAGGCTATCCCCGGTAGAATCGGATTCCGTAAGGTAGAGATCAAAGAAGGACTACTTTGTGTAAATGGGACTCCCATCACCTTGAAAGGCGTAAACAGGCACGAACATGATCCTGTGACCGGCCGCTATGTGACCAAAGCCAGTATGTTGGAGGATATCCGCCTCATGAAACTGTTCAACATCAATGCCGTGCGGACCAGTCACTACCCCAATGTACCGCTCTGGTACGAACTGTGCGACCGTTATGGCCTGTATGTGATCGATGAAGCCAATATCGAATCACACGGGATGGGATATGCTCCAGATATAACCTTGGGGAATGATCCTGATTGGGGGGACGCTCACCTCGACCGCACCATCCGCATGGTGGAGCGTGACAAAAACCATCCCTCGATCATCATCTGGTCGCTGGGGAACGAGGCTGGTGATGGTGTCAATTTTGAGGAGACTTACAGCTGGATCAAAGATCGGGATGCTTCACGTCCGGTCCAATATGAACAAGCAGATCTGAGGTCGCACACCGACATCTTTTGTCCCATGTACGCTCGTATCCATATCCTGGCAGACTATGCGACCCAAAAACGGGCCCGTCCGCTCATCCTGTGCGAATACGCCCACGCCATGGGCAACAGTGTGGGAAATCTCAAAGAATATTGGGATGTTATCTATGCTCATGAACAATTGCAGGGAGGCTTTATCTGGGATTGGGTCGACCAAGGCATCCTGGCCCAAACAGCCGATGGGGAAAATTACTGGGCCTACGGAGGTGATTTTGGTTCTGCCGATACACCTAGTTCTGGAAATTTTTGTATCAACGGTTTGGTATTTCCGGATAGAAAACTCCACCCCAGTATCTGGGAGGTAAAAAAGGTCTATCAGAACATCGCTGTCGAACCGGTCGATCTTTTGCGAGGACGGATCAAGGTTGTGAATCGTTTCGATTTCCTCAATCTCGAAACTTTTACGGCGAATTGGTCCTTGGTTGCCGATGATAAGCAACTGGCTGAGGGCATCCTCATGGATCTGCACATCGAGCCACATTGCTCTCGTATACTGGAACTGGCTCTTCCGGAAATTCAACCCAATCCGGGAGTGGAATATTTTTTAAATCTGACCTTTTTTTCAAAACAAAACAATGAGCTTGTCCCTCCAGGACACGAAATTGCCATGGAACAGTTCCGGTTACCTGTTTATAAGCCGCGGCAATATACGGTAGAATCCCGTTCAGCCAAGATCATCAGGCAGAATATAAACAATGTATTGGTCCTGCATGGCACCGAAGTCGATTTTGTATACAGCTTCGATCTGACACAAGGGGAATGGACCTCGCTCAAGTTTCAAGGAACCGAGCTTCTAAAAACAGGACCGTCCCCAAATTTTTGGCGGGCGCCTACGGATAACGACTTTGGGAACGATATGCCCCAGCGCTTGGCTGTTTGGAAGCAGGCGAGTGAAGTACGCTCGCTGGAAAAGTTGGAATACCGCCAAAACAGCAATCGGGATTATCTGATCGAAGTCACTTGGCACTTGCCGGCCGTGGATTCTAAATTCCACACAGTTTATCAGGTATTTGGAAACGGAGACATCGTGGTCAATAATCATTTTTTTCCAGGCAGCATAAACTTGCCAGAGCTTCCACGCTTGGGAATGCAGATGGTACTTGGCCCTGAATTCGAAAATATGAGATGGTATGGACGAGGCCCTCATGAGACGTACTGGGATAGAAAAAGCGGGGCTCGTGTGGGTGTCTATTCCGGGAAAGTCTGGGATCAATACCATCCTTACATCCGGCCGCAAGAGAATGGCAATAAGACCGACGTCCGTTGGGTCGCATTAACAAACGACAATGGACGCGGTCTTTTGATCTCAGGGGATACTTTGCTCAATATCAGTGCCCATCATTTTCTGCCTCAAGATCTCGATCCGGGTCCGAGCAAACGACAGCGGCACACGACCGATCTAAAAAGGCGGGAGTTTGTCCTCCTAAACATCGACTACCAGCAGATGGGCGTAGGAGGGGATACCAGCTGGGGAGCTCGTCCCCACCCGCAATATACCTTGAACGCTCAAGAATACCATTACCGGTTTTGTATCCGTCCCTTTTCAGCTAAAAAAATAGGTCCCATGGAACTCAGTAAATTCAGGTTTTAATGCTCCTAGGCCGACTCAATCTTTTGATAACCGGGAATAAAGTCGCAGCCTTAGAATTAACAAGGTGAAATTGAGATGAAGGTTTTTAAGTCTGAGCTTCGAAACTATACTTTTTACGGTGCCTGCTTTGGTCTGATATTTCCCATTGTAGGAACCCTCATAGACACCTTTCTAACCTATGGGTTTATTGACTGGGACGGAATTCTGAACAGGCAGACGAACAATCCTTTGCTTTGGATCATTAACAGTGCTCCGGTTTGGCTTGGACTTGTAGCTAGAATCGCAGGTAGACGTCAGGACAAGCTCAAAAAGAACATCGCCGGTATGGATAAGATCATCGCTGAACGCACTCAAGAGCTGGAGCAAGCGGTGGAGGATGCCAAACAAGCAAGTCTGGCTAAGAGTGAATTTCTTGCCAATATGAGCCACGAGATCCGCACTCCTATGAACGGCATCCTGGGGATGACTGAACTGGCGTTGGATACTGAGCTTACCACGGAACAGCGCGAATATCTCGAGATGGTCAAATCCTCTGCGGATTCGCTCCTGATAATCATTAACGATATTCTGGATTTTTCCAAGGTGGAGGCGCGCAAGCTGGATTTGGATCCTATAGATTTTGGCTTACGAGACAGCCTGGGTGAGACAATAAAAACCCTGGCAGTGCGGGCACATGATAAGCGACTCGAATTGATCTCCTGGATCGGACCTGACGTACCGGATCATCTGATAGGAGATCCGGGGCGGATCAGACAGATCTTGATCAATCTCATCGGCAATGCCATTAAATTTACAGAAGAAGGCGAGGTTGTCCTAAAAGTTAGTAAAGAGTGGGAAAAATCCTCTGAAGTCTGCTTGAGCTTTATGGTGAGCGATACCGGAATCGGTATCCCCGAAGAAAAACAAGATTTTATCTTTGAAGCTTTTTCACAAGCTGATGGTTCAACCACAAGAAAATTTGGAGGGACGGGATTAGGGCTGGCGATTTCTTATCAATTGGTCGAAATGATGGGTGGGAAAATATGGTTGGAAAGTCCAGCCGCCCATGCTTCGGAAAAAAAAGGAGGACCGGGGAGTACCTTCCATTTTACTCTAAAATTGAATCTCCAAGCTCAGGAAGAAGACCGCTTTCAAAAAATCGAGCCTAGTCGTTTACGGGGGATGCGGGTGCTGGTGGTTGATGATAATGCTACCAATCGTCGTTTTTTACATGAGCTTCTGCTTTACTGGGGGCTTTCACCTGAATCCGTGGAGACAGGGGAGAGTGTCCTGCAAAGATTAAAACAGAATCAAGGTGCTGAGGCGGCTTATTCTCTGGTCCTGTTGGATGCACACATGCCGGGAATGGATGGCTTTATGCTGGCAAAAAAGATCCGGGAAGTCCCCGGCTATGCGGATATTGGACTCTTGATGTTGACTTCGGCCGGCCAGCGTGGTGATGCCGCCCGCTGCAAAGAGGTGGGAGTAGCCGCCTATTTAACCAAGCCCATCATCCCCTCCGAGTTGCTGCGAGCGATGATCACTGTTTCCGGGTTTATGCCTCAAGAGAAAAAAAAGCCCAAGTCTCTCATAACGCATTACAGTCTGTCTGAAAGCCGGCGGAAACTAAACATCTTGGTAGCGGAAGACAACCTCGTCAATCAGAAACTTATAACCCGAATGTTGGAAAAAATGTCACATGAAGTAAAAATTGCCGACACCGGGAAAAAGGCGGTCGAATTTTGGGAAAACGGTGACTATGATCTCATCTTAATGGACGTTCAGATGCCGGAGATGACAGGTTTCGAAGCGACCATAGCGATTCGTGATAA
>JAUWSR010000163.1 GCA_030609975.1 Acidobacteriota bacterium
CAGCAGCACGGTTTCTCCAATATCGATTCCTTCCGTTTTTGTCCTGAATTTTTTAAAAATGGAGCCTTCTATGGGGAACAGCTTCTCTTCTTTCAGAACACCGTGTGCCACCTTCCCTGAGTGTTTAAACCGGTAGATCTTCATCCCTCTCCTCTTACATAGATTGAAACCTGCTTGCTTTGTTTGCTTTCGTTTCCCGCTTGGTCAACGGCCGTGATCGCATACTCATATTTTTTATCGGTTTCAACCGATTGGTCCGTAAAAGCATTCTCTGAGATTCCATCGGGAGTAAGACATTGGAATTCCTTATCCCCTTCCAGTCTTCTCCAAATCCGGTAAGAATCCAAATCCTGCTCCCGACTCAGATCCCAGCTCAAAGATACAAAATTCGCTCCCGCAATGGCCACCAATCCTTTGGGAAGGGAAGGAGGAAATACATCTGTGGCTGATACCTCAAGAACCGATGAATCAGCGCTTTCAACATAAGGAGGGAGATCATTGGCGGAGGAGCGGACTATATAGCGATACGACTTTCCTAAAGAAAAATTCTTGTCCTCGAATTTACTCCCGACAACCAGTCCGGGATTGATACGGAGAAACCTGTCTTGTGTATCAGAGCGATAAAGATTGTATCCCTTAACAGCACCCGGTTCAGAGTCATCCAGGTTTTTGGTAGGCGCTGTCCAAGCGATTTCTATGCGGTCTTTGAATACCTCGGCCTTGAGATCACCTGGGGGAAGACTCACGGCAACAGGATCAATGGATCGCAGTTGGGAGAGCCTGGAATATTTGCGCCTACTATCCTTCACCACCAGGGCAAAAGTGATTCTTTTTTTCCCAAGGTCTTCTAGAGTGAGTGCATGTTCATAACGAAAATTCTGGGGAGAAGCATCTGGATCCGGCTGATAATCAAGGAATTTCTCCGACGGGATTTCGAGAATTATCTCTCCCTGCTCTCGAAACCTATCTTCGCTGAGATTGGGAAGCTCAGAGTCCGGATCTTTCTCTTCATTAAGCATCCAAAACTCGAGGGCCGAAAAACCGGAAATAGGGCTTCCGTCTGTATTAACGGTTGGAAGTCGCCACTCCAGGATCAAGACCAAACCCTGTTGGACCAGATCAAGCTGTTCGACCGGTTTAGGGACCAGCACGAGAGGGGACAGAGGATCTCCCTTTTTCCCACATGCGGGAAATAGAAACAGCAGAAAAACGATCCCAAGCAGAAACAACCTTCGCATTAAAGAATGAACCGGCTGAGGTCTTCGTCCTCAACGATGCCCTTCAGTTGTTTTTGCACATAAACTTTATCGATAATCAGGCTTTTCTTTTTCACATTTGGGGCTGCAAAAGAGATCTCCTCCATGACTTTTTCCATGACCGTATGCAGTCGACGAGCACCAATATTCTCATTGATCTCATTCACCTTCTCCGCAATGCCGGCGATCTCGTCGATGGCATCCTCTGTAAACTTGATCTTCACGCCTTCTGTAGCCAAAAGCGCTTCATACTGTTTTAGCAGGGCGTTCTCAGGCTCGATCAAGATCCTCATGAATTCATTTTTATCAAGAGAATGCAGCTCCACCCGTATGGGAAAACGGCCCTGCAGCTCGGGAATCAGGTCCGAGGGTTTTGACACATGGAAAGCTCCGGCTCCGATGAACAGGATATGATCGGTTTTCACCAATCCCGCTCGTGTGTTTACAGTCGTCCCTTCAATGATAGGCAGCAAGTCTCGTTGCACACCTTCCCGGCTGACTTCAGGTCCATGCCCGGATTCCCTTCCCGAGATCTTGTCGACCTCATCCAGGAAAATGATCCCGGAGTGTTCCACCCTATCCACAGCCAGACGATTGATCAGGTCCATATCGAGGAGGCGCTGGGTTTCGTCATCGAGGAGATAATCATGTGCCTCCTTAAGCTTGATTTTTCGGCGTTTGGTTTTCCCTCCTAATCCGGGGATCATATCTTGGATTTGGATGCCGATCTCTTCCACGCCCGAACTCGAGAAAATCTCAAAAGGTGAGGAAAATCGCTCCTTTACCTCGATCTCGACCACGCGCTCATCCAGTTGCCCCATCTGAAGCTGCTTTTTCAGCTTTTCCCGCGTCTCCTGAAATTTAATCACATTCTCTTCCTCAGGAATCCCAGGCTTTGGGCGGGGGGGCGGGAGCAACAGATCGAGAAGTTTTTCCTCCACATTTTTTTCTGCTTTAGACCTAACCTCCTCTACCTTTTCGGCTTTCACCAAGCCGACAGCGATCTGTACCAAGTCCCGGATCATAGATTCGACATCTCGTCCCACATAGCCGACCTCAGTAAATTTACTGGCCTCAATCTTCATGAAAGGGGACGATGTCAAGCGTGCCAGGCGGCGCGAGATCTCGGTTTTGCCCACTCCCGTTGGACCGATCATCAAAATATTCTTGGGTGCAACCTCGTCAGCCATTTCCGGCGGGAGTTTTTGTCGGCGATAGCGATTCCGCAGAGCGATGGCGACCGCCTTTTTTGCGGCTTTCTGACCGATGATGTACTTGTCCAATTCGGCAACGGTCTGCTTGGGAGTTAAATCCTGTTTTAGGAGTTTATCCTTAAACTTATCGAATGATTCCGGAAGTACGATGGCCATTTACAATTCCTCGACGGTGATCTGTTGGTTGGTATAGATACAAATATCGGCACTGATCTTCATGGCTTCCAGGGCGACGTCTTTTGCAGTAAGTCGAGTGTGGAGGATCAGGGCACGTGCAGCTGCCAGGGCAAAGGAACCCCCCGAGCCGATGGTGATGATGCCGTCATCAGGCTCTACGACATCTCCTGTACCTGATATTAAAAAAGAATTGTCCTTATCTGCCACGATTAAAAGCGCTTCCAAACGCCTCAGGCTTCTATCCATTCTCCAATCCTTGGCCAGTTCGATGGCCGAACGTGAGAGGTTCCCATGATACTCTTCCAGTTTGGCTTCGAAGCGTGAAAAAAGGGCGAAAGCATCGGACGTAGCTCCCGCAAAGCCCGCCAGGACCTTGTCTTTATAAAGCCGTCTGATTTTGTTTGCTTTTTGTTTGAGGACGGTTTCACCGATGGTCACCTGCCCATCCCCGGCAATGGCCACCTTGTTGTTACGCCTCACACAGATGATAGTTGTCGCCTTATACATTGCACTAGATCCTTTAAATCAATATAGTAGACTGGTTTCACACAAACGTCAATCTAACTACACCAGTCATAAAAAATGTCGATATATATTAGTAAAAAAACCTAGAACTTATTTTATTGTTATAGTTGTCTATAAACGAGTAAAATCCATTCTATACTCTAATAAGATCGACATTTTTTACCCTTCGGGCTGGTCGATCTCACCACATCGACTTCGTTGTGGGTCACTCGCAGTAGATCAAGAAGCTAGTTGGCTTCAGTCCATCTATATTTAAATTTATAAAAATAGAACCGTCCCCTTGACCGTCCCCGATTTGTTATTTTTTGTTAATGCGGTCGGAGACGATCTTTTTGTATTTGTCGTACAAACGTGTCTGGAAACTGGTCAAGGGGATGGACTCGCCTTTGATGAACACAGCTTCCACCCGCGAACGACCCTGCAAGGGACAGCCTGTCCAGATGACCACATTTGCTGTCTTTCCCACCTCAAGCGAACCCACCTCATCTGCGATCCCCAGGATCTTGGCCGGATTGATGGTGATCGCCTTCAAAGCCTCTTCTTTAGCCAAACCATGAGCCACAGAAATCGCGGCCGGCTCTGTCAGATTGCGAACATTGCGATTCCCCGGGCCCCATCCTCCTGGATCGAAGGCAAAAAGAATGCCTTTCTCCGCCAATACGGCGGCGGTGTGATAATTCAGGTCGTGAGGCTCCCACCTCTGGGGAATACCCGTTGTTCCCGCCCAAATAACCGGGATCTTTTCCTGGGCGATACGGTCGGCATATTTCAGGATCCCAGACTGAGCCCGAATTATACTTTTGAGATCATATTCCTGAATGAGATCCAAGGCATTACGGATAGTGACCTCATTGGTCGTGATAAATATCACCGGCACTTTGCCGGTCACGACCGGAATCAAGGCTTCCAGCTCCAGGTCACGTTTCACGAAATCTTCTTTGGTTTTATTCTGATCGTTTCCCTTCTCGGCTTTCTGAGTCTGTTTCTTGGCATATTCCCGGGCCGCATCAAATTTGGCTCTCAGATAAGCCATAATCCCGGGCTGGGTGGAGGGATATTTATTCTGTTCCTTTGCCCCGATATTGATGATCTGGGCAACATAGCGCTTGGCCACCATCTCTACCACCAGATTTCCCGCCAGATGAAGGACGACTGACTTTCCGTTGATAACACTCCGGCTCCCGCTCACGGTCTGGACGGTGGTGACACCTTCGATACGCGTGACGTCGATGCATTCATCTTCCGGGTTTATGGCATCATAGGGATCCATGTGAGGGGTGGAGATACCGGTCTCGTCCATGTCGTTTCCCGCTCCCGGATATCCCGTCACGCCCACAGCCGTCATCATCGCCACCAGACCGGGAAAAACATATTTTCCCGAGGCATCGATGACCTTAGCACCGGCAGGAACCGAGAGATCCGTTCCGATCTTACTGATCTTTCCGTTCTCGATCAACAGGTCAGCCTTGGGGATAGGATTACCCACACCCGAAACTATTGTGCCGTTTTTGATCAAAATCGTTTCTGATGGATCTGCGGCACTGAAGACGAAAGCTACAATTAGAAGGCAGCTGAGTACAGCGAGAGTGAATTTTTTCATCTGTCCCCTCCTTTCACCGTGATGCTTTCTTGAGCGTAATCAAAGAAAACCTCTCCTTCGATCACGGTCAGCAGGCATTTGGTGGTTGTATCCAGAGGGTGTTTATCAAACACCGCCACATCTCCGTCCTTTCCCACCTCCAGACTGCCTATACGGTCTCCTAATTCCATCGATTCAGCCGCATTCAGAGTGATCATCTTGAGAGCCTCGTTCTCGGGTATCTCCGTGTACTTGAGAACCTTGGCGGCACTCCGGAAGAGATAGCGCCCCTCTACCGGGCTGTCGGAGTTGAGCACGATCTTGACTCCGGCATCGTACAGGATCTGGAGCCCGTAAGGACATCCGTCATAGGCTTCCTCTTTAAATCCCCACCAATCGACCCAGCCGCCGTAAAAGACGCCGGCCTCCGCCATTACGTCGGCAACCTTATACCCGTCTATGCAGTGGCTCAGCTGCAGCAGATCCAGGCCGAATTCCTCACAAAAATGGATGATCCAAACGATCTCATCCGCCCGGTAGGCGTGACAGTCGATGCTGAGCTTTTTCTCCAGTGTCATCTTCAGGGTTTCCATCTTCAAGTCTTTTTTGGGAGGAGTCAGGTCTTTTTTCCCGGCAGCCTTATCCTTTTCGTACTTATCCCACTTGGCTTTATACTCTTGAGCTTCGATAAAAGCCTTGCGCGCTACAAAGGCATTTCCCATCCGCGTTGATGGCGATCGCCCCTTACTGCCGTAGAGGCGCTTGGGATTTTCCCCTAGAGCCATCTTGAGCTGCTGGCGCACTCCGGGTATGATCAACTCTTCAATGGAGCGGTCATACTTAAGCTTGATGCTGACATTGACTCCGCCGATGACATTGGCACTGCCATGCATGGTTTTGACGGTCGTCACACCGCCGGCAAGAGTTTTTTTAATGGAATCAGAGCCCGGCTCCAGCGCTTCCCACATCCAGATCTGAGGAGTCACAGGATCGGTGGCTTCATTGATATCGGTTAAAGCGATGTGTGAATGGCTGTCGATGATGCCGGGCATGACATATTTCCCCGTCACATCCACAACCTTGACCCCGGATGGGATCTTGATGTCAGCTCCCACAGCCGTGATTTTTCCGTTTTGAATGACGATCATCCCCTTCTCGATGGTCCCCTGGGTTATCGTCAGAATGGTTCCGCCCTTGAGCACAAGATCCTGCGCTCCCAGGTTCGACGTCAACATAATGAGGATGCTCAGTGTCACAATAAGCCTGTTCCGCATGTTTGCCTCCTTGATCACAGTTTACTTTTGGCCAAGAATCTCCTGGATTCTTCTGTTCTTAGGATCCTCCAAAAAGGTATCGAATTCGATAAAATATCCGGCGGGATCGTAGCCCACAAATGCCCTCACCGGGATCGTTTGCACATCTTCCAGGGGATCTTTTATTTCTACCCCCTTATCCTGAAATCGCTCATACCACGTATCTATTTGATCAGTCAGAAAAGATACATTGACCGCTTTTTTCTCGGAAAAACGGTGCAGACCTCGGGCTTCATCCACCAGCCCGATAAAACCCGTAGCAGAAGCAGGATAGACTTTGGCAAGCCCCTGATCAACCCAGAGCTCAAAGGCAAAGTTGTTTTCATAGAACATCTGGGCTGCCGGCACATCCCGGTAGTAAAGCCAGATGATATTGGCCAGGATGCCTAAGTCAGCCGGCCGTGTCGTTTCTAGATCGGCCAGCGGGTATTGAGCAACAATTCCTTCCAAATAGGTAAGAATCCTCTCATTTTGGGGATGCTCCAGAAAACGCTCGAATTCTAAAAAATATCCAGCCGGATCATAGGCCACAAATCCTCGGATCGGCAGTTGGGAAGAGCCCTCTAAAGGACGGTGCATCTGAACGCCCTGATCATGAAGATAAGAATACCACTCGTCGATCTCTCGGGTCACAAAGGAAAGTGTCACGGTCTTCGGTTCAGAGGGGTCGTGCATACCTTTGGTTTCATCAACCAGTCCGATGAAGGTCGTTTGGGAAATACGGTAGATCTTCGCAAAGCCGTAGTCCAGGACTTTCTCCAAGCCCAGGATCCCTGCATAAAATCGTTCCGCTTCATCCAAGTCCGGATAATAAAAAAACACCAGATTGCCTAGGATGGAGAGATCTTGGCTCATATCCGCCTCCACATCATTGTCCGTGGGACTACAAGCAAAGACCAGCATACAAATCAATAATACCGCCCAGATACGTGAAGTACTCATGCTAAATCCTCACATCTTTTTAAGGAAGAGAAGAACCAAAATATCACTTCCCGACTCCATGAGTCAATCTCATTCTATCCATTTAATTTTATCCCGATTCATGCTAATATCCTAATTAACAAAAATTATCCTGGATTATTCACGAGTTGAGATTGCCGTAGACTCAAGGCGCAAAGGATGAAGCGGTGGTATACTGCCGCATATCCTTTGCAACGACCTCCCACCCCCCCGGGTATTATGGAGAGCTCGCCCGAAGGGTAAAATTGGAATAAGTCAGGTTAGGTATTAGACATCAAATAGTCCGGAGATTTTTTAGTGAAAGAAAACAAACCAGAAAACAAAGAGGATAAAACCTCCCTTGATTTTATCCGCACCATCATAGAAGAGGACATTCGCAATCACAAAAACGACGGCCGTGTGCACACGCGTTTCCCCCCGGAACCCAACGGTTACCTTCACATCGGCCACGCCAAATCCATATGCCTGAATTTCGGTCTGGCTCAGCAATACCAAGGCTTGTGCAACCTGCGGTTCGACGATACCAATCCTTTAAAAGAGGAACAGGAATATATCGATTCGATCAAAGAGGATGTTCGCTGGCTGGGATTTGACTGGCAAGACCGCGAGTACTATGCCTCTGACTATTTTGAGCAGCTCTATGAGTATGCGCTCAAGCTTATTCGCAAAGGAAAGGCATACGTATGCGACCTGAGTGCTGATGAGATCCGGGAAACCCGGGGAACGCTCACCCAACCGGGCAATAACAGCCCCTACCGAGAGCGCTCTATCGAAGACAATTTGGATCTTTTCGAAAGCATGCAGGCCGGCGAGCTACCGGATGGTTCGCGGACCCTGCGGGCAAAGATCGACATGGCCTCCGGCAACCTGAACATGCGCGACCCTGTCCTCTATCGTATCCTGCATGCGGAGCATCCCCGGACCGGAAAAGGGTGGTGTATCTATCCCATGTACGACTGGGCCCACGGCCAGTCTGACTCGATAGAAGGCATCACTCATTCCATCTGTACTCTCGAGTTCGAAGCCCACCGCCCGCTTTACGATTGGTTTATCCGGGAATTGGAGATATTCCCCTCACGACAGATAGAATTTGCACGCCTGAACCTCAACTATACGGTCATGAGCAAACGTAAACTTTTGCAACTGGTAGAGAAGGGCTACGTGAGAGGCTGGGATGATCCTCGCATGCCCACCATTTCCGGACTTCGGCGCCGCGGCTACACGCCGGAATCGATCCGGGACTTCTGCGACCGCATCGGCCTAGCCAAACGGGA
>JAUWSR010000137.1 GCA_030609975.1 Acidobacteriota bacterium
CAACGATAGCGGTCTTCCCCACCCCGGCCTCACCGATCAGCACCGGATTATTTTTGGTGCGTCGGGAGAGGATCTGGATGACTCTGCGGATCTCGTCTTCCCGCCCGATCACGGGATCCATCTTTCCTTCCCGGGCCATAGCGGTAATATCCTGAGCATATCGTTCCAACACCTGATATTTTCCCTCGGGCTGAGGATCGGTCACACGGTGAGATCCTCGCAATGTGGCAAGTGACTGAAGCACGGCCTCTTCGCTGACTCCGGCTTGCCTCAAGATCCGGCCGGCTTCACTCTCGGGGCCCTTGAGGATGGCCAACAGCAGATGTTCGGTCGAAATATACTCATCTTTCAAGTTTTTAGCCTCTTTCTGGGCCTCACGCATGATCTGCCTGATCTCGGACGAAAGATAAACCTCTCCACTTCCCGCGACCTTGGGGACTTTTTCCAGGGCTTTTTTGAGCTCAGCTTGGATCTGTGTCGGATCAACTCCGATCTTTGCCAGCAATGCGTTCACGATGTTGTCTTCCTGGCTCAAGAACACCCATAAAAGATGCTCCGGTTGCAGGGCTTGATGGCCCATCTCTTCGGCTTTAGTATGTGCCTTTTGAATAGCCTCTTGGGACATAACGGTAAATTTTTCGAAATTCATGACGGCTCACTCCCGATAAAATATAAAACAGGAAATAATATTATACACAATCCCCGACTAGACGAAAAAGTGATTTCTTTTGGAGTGTACGTATCCCAATTTCCGGGTGCGCTGGAATTTGGCAGTGATAAGAGCGACATCGGAGGATTTAGCCTTACATCAAAAAACCGACTGGAGCGATTTCACTCCAAATTCTGGTGCAATCCGGAGCGTCTGGGATATTTAGCCTTTGTCTTTGAGCCGCTTTTGGAGTTGATCCAGATAGTTGAGAGCCTCCAGAGGTGAAAGGGAGTTCAGGTCCAGCTTTTTAAGCTCGTCTTTCATGCGGCTGAGCAGATCCCGTTCCCGGTCTTCCTCAAAAAGCAGGAACTGGCTTTTATCGTGTTCAGAAGAGGTACGGTAGGCGATCTTGGGATGGCCCGCTTCATCCAACTCCTTTTTCTCCAGATTAAACAGGATCTCTTTGGCTCTATCCAGGACCGTTCGTGGCATTCCGGCCAGCTTAGCCACATGGATCCCATAACTTTGATCCGATGGTCCGGGCACGATTTTGCGGAGAAAGATGATGTCATCTTTATGCTCTTTTACCGTGACATGATAATTTTTTATCCGAGAAAGGGTCAACGCCAGTTCGGTCAATTCGTGATAATGCGTAGCGAACAAGGTTTTGGCCCTTGTCTCCCGTTCATGCAGGAACTCTGCAATGGCCCAGGCCAGACTGAGGCCATCAAAGGTACTGGTTCCCCGCCCGACTTCATCCAGGAGGATCAAACTGCGTGAGGTGGCATTGTTCAATATGTTGGCGGTTTCCAGCATCTCGACCATAAAGGTCGACTGTCCGACACTCAGGAAGTCCATGGCGCCTATCCGGGTAAAGATCCTGTCCACAACACCGATCTCCGCTTCTTGGGCCGGCACAAACGATCCCATCTGTGCCAGGATACAGATCAGAGCCACCTGCCGCAAAAATGTAGACTTGCCGCCCATATTGGGCCCGGTGATGATCAAAATCTGATCTTCATCCCGGTCAACATAGGTATCGTTGGGAATAAATGGCTCATCCTGCGTGATCTCGATCACAGGATGGCGGCCGGCGCGGATATGGACCCGATTCTCGGAATTGACCCGTGGTCGCTGGTAATTTCTTTGTACCGCAAGCTCGGCCAGAGCAGAGAATACATCCAACAGTGCAATTGCGGCAGCAATCTTCTGGAGCCGTGCGGTCTCCTGGGAAATTTGATCTCGGATGTCTTGAAAAAGCGAAAATTCCAACTCTTTGATCCGTTCTTCCGCATTCAAGACTTTCTCTTCATATTCTTTCAACTCAGGGGTAATAAAGCGCTCTGAGTTCACCAAGGTTTGTTTGCGGATATAATCGTCCGGCACCAAGTGCAGGTTGGGTTTGGTAACATCGATGTAATAACCAAAAACCTTGTTATAGCGGATCTTCAAGGAAGAAACTCCGGTTCGTTCCTTCTCCTTTTTCTCAAGTCCGGTGATAAAAGTTTTTCCGGAACGGCTGATCTGTCTCAGCTCATCCAGTTCACTGTTGTAGCCCTCACGGATGATCCCCCCATCCGTCAAAAGAAAAGCAGGCTCATCCTTTAGAGATGATGAGATGAGAGTCACCAGGTCCGCGGCGTTGTCCCATCCGGCTTTGATCTCGGACAGTTTGTCACTTTTGAGACCTTCCAGCAAGCCCAGCAGCTGGGGAAGGGGAAGCAGGGATTTCTTCAAAGAGATCAGATCGCGGGCATTGGCGATAGCGAGGGATATTTTGCCCGTCAAACGCTCCAGGTCAAAGATCTCGTTCAGGCCTTCCCGCAGGTCATGTCGGACGATAGTATCGTTCATAAGTTCGGCCACAGCATCCTGCCTGGCCTTGATCTCGGGACAATCCAAAAGCGGGTGGAGGAGCCAATATCTCAGCAGCCTCCCGCCCATTGAGCTTACCGTAAAATCTAAAAGGTCAAGGAACGAACCCTGGCGGCGACCATCTCTCAGATTCCGCAGCAACTCCAGATTCTTGATGGTGGTGGAATCCAAGAGCATGCTATCGCCGGATTGCATAAAGGAGATCGTGCGAATGAACGATAACGTGTCCTTGCGCAAAGACTTCAGATAATACAATAGAGCCCCGGCCGCAGTCACCGCCAAAGATTTGTCTGTCAGATCAAATCCTGCCAGGGATTTAACCTGAAAATGATCCTGGAGAGAGTGCTTTGCCTGAGTGAAGTCAAAGACCCAATCATCTTGAGGGCTTTTTAAGATATGGGACATGCCGTTATGGGCCAGCACCTTGTTTATTGTCTCTGCCTGTCCCTCGGGGAAAGCAATTTCCTTGGGAGCGAATTTAAAAAGCTCATCAGTCAGATTGCGGTTTATCTCCGAGTCGCTCTGGGTGGTTTTAATCTGACCTGAGGCAAGATCGATCACTGCCATCCCCCAGCTTTCTTTTTCAAAAAACAAGCTGGCAACATAGGTGTTCTCATTAGATTCCGTGGACTCGATTTCTAGCGCTGTCCCTGGAGTTAAGACTTTTACGACCTCCCGTTTCACCACTCCTTTGGCTTGTGCCGCATCCTCAACCTGGTCACAGATCGCAACCTTAAAGCCATGCTTGAGCAGTTTAGCCAGATAGGTGTAGGCGGCGTGATAAGGGACGCCGCACATCGGCACTTTCTGGCGCGAGGTGAATGCGATCTCGAGGACTGCAGAGGCCTTTTTGGCATCCTCGTAAAACATCTCATAGAAATCCCCCAGACGGAAAAATAGCAGAGAATCCGGATATTCCTTTTTGATACGGAAATACTGTTCCATCATCGGAGTCTGAGATTTTTTTTGGGTCATGACAGCATTTCCACTATACTTTTTGCTCCCCCATTTTTCAAGCTTCAAACAACTGAACCATTATTCTCAAACCTAGGCTGCACACAGGAAGAAATGGAGATGTTTTAACGACATCGGAGGATTTAGCCTTTCCGAACTGTTATTGGAGGGCATCCGACGGAGTCGGACGCGAGGACTGTAGTGAGCACGATATGATAAGAATAGTGGTTATAGTGTATCTAAGGTTTATGGGGCGCGAATTGTATAGACATGCGGAGTTCCGCAGCGCCAAGAAAAACAGAGAGGGAATGGCGTTTAAAATCCGACTGGAGTGAAGCCATCTCCATTTCTTTCCATATGCATCTTCTATAGCCAAGATGCAGAGATTAGAATATTTTGACAATCGGGGTCTATATTGGTGTATTATAGACCTCGAATTCGACAAGAACTAGGAAAGAGAATGCAGGTAGATCATATGCGCCGGGTTGATAAATGGCTGGGGATCCCTCTCTGTTTCTTTTTCACCTGTTTCGAATATCTGGCGCGGCTCTTGAGGGGCAAACAAAAAAAACACAACCCCGAGAAAATTCTTTTCATCGAATTGTCGGAAATGGGCAGCATCGTTCTGGCATATTCCCTTTTCAAAAAAACTCAAGCTCTCTATCCCGAAGCCGAGCTTTACTTCCTCACGTTTGCACAGAATCGCTATGCGCTGGACCTGCTCAAAGTGATACCCGAAGAAAACGTTCTAACCATCGATTCAGGCTCACTGTTTGGCTTTGTCTCCACCTATCTACAGGCCATCTGGGAAATAAGAAAGCGGAAAATCGATACCATCCTGGATATGGAGCTTTTTGCCCGTGTCTCTACTCTTATCAGCTACTTGAGCGGGGCCCGGTCCAGAGTTGGATATTATAGATACCACAATGAGGGTCTCTACCGCGGCGAGCTTTTGACACATAGGGTTGAATACAATCCTCATATCCACATGGCCTATAACCTGCTCAATTTGATCTATGCGCTCGGTTCCCCTCTGCAGGATCTCCCTCTGCCAAAAAGGCCCCTCACAGAGAGTGACCTTCTCCTGCCCCATTTTGACGCCACGGATGAGGAGAAACGAGAAGTGCGCGCAAAACTAGGCCTTGAGGCCGGATCAGATTCCAGTCGGAAAAAGATCATCCTGTTCAACCCCAATGCCAGTGATATGATTCCGCTGCGCAAATGGCCCCTTGATAACTACGTTCAACTTGGCCGAAAAATATTGGACAATCCTCAGATATGGATCGTCCTCACCGGTACCGAGACGGAAAAGGCCAAAGCGGAAAATATCAGGAAATCCATCGACTCCGAGAGATGCCTTAACCTCGCCGGCTTAACCACATTCTCTGAACTCATGACCCTCTATTCCATAGCCGATCTCCTCATCACCAATGACAGCGGCCCCGTTCATTTTTCCTCCTTGACCGACATCCATTCCCTGGCACTCTTCGGGCCGGAAACCCCGAAACTTTATGGCCCTCTGGGGAAAAATAATCATGTTTTCTACTCCAACTATTCCTGCAGCCCGTGTGTCTCGGCCTTCAACCACAGAAAATCACCCTGTCAAAACAATCGTTGCTTGCAGTCAATAACAGTGGCCGAGATTTTCGACCGGATTCAAAAGATACTCTTATCAATGTCCTAATGGAGGTTTGTTTCTGACAAATATGCCAAGCAGAATTGACAAAACAGGAAATTTTAAATAGGCTTTAAAACAAATCCGGGAATAACAACATGAATCAAGATTTGCAGCAAAAAGAAACCGACTACAGCTCCTTTGGCTTCATTTTTGTGCAGTCCTTCACTCTTGCCCGAATTCCAGTTGCGATCCTGTTCGGGGTTCTGCTGGTCTATACACCTGACACTCTCCTTAAACTCCTGGGTTGCCTAGCCCTGCTTGGTTTTGTTGAGATCAGCGATGCCGCAGATGGTCACATCGCCCGTCACTACAACCTGGTAACGGAATACGGTGCCATGCTCGATCCTTATGCGGACAGCATCTCCCGCCTTATCATCTACTGGTCTTTGGCCTCACACGATCTCGTCCTTTTCATGGTCCCCCTGTGTATGGCTTTACGGGATGTAACGGTCGCCTATTCCCGTATCGTTCTAGCTAAACAAAACCTTACGGTATCCGCCAAAAGAAGCGGTAAGATCAAAGCCACCTTTCAGGCTTTGGGTGCTTTTGCCGCTCTTCTGGGGCCGTTTTACTGGGAGGCCATCGGCCGCTGGAGCTTCTATACTCTCTCCTGGGTAATCATTTTGGTTACTCTCGTCTCATCTGTGGAGTATGTCCGTTCCGCCATTCTTGCCCTGAAGCACGACTGAAAAGGGAACCTCATGTCTGAATTCGACAGGTGTTTCACAAAGAAAAAAGTGGTTTTTTTAGACTTGGATGGCACCATTTATCTGGGAGATAACCTCATCCCGGGAGCTACAGGATTCTTAGACTACCTTAAACATAAGGAGATACACTTCTATTTTCTCTCGAACAATTCCTCTCGCTCCAAAGCCGCCTATGTACAACGACTTAAAAAACTGGGGGTGGTGACCTCCGAGGAGCAGATCATCCTTTCCACCGATGGAGTTCTGGCTTTTTTACAGCAGCAGAAAGTGAAACAGGTGTATGTCATCGGTACCGAATCTATGTTGGGTATGTTTAAAGAGAGAGGTTTCGAGGTAGATTCTCCTCATCCTGAATATATCGTCTTAGGATTCGATACCGAGCTGACCTATAAAAAACTCGAGACTGCGGCCCTTCACATGAACAGGGGTGTACCACTTCTTGCGACTCACCCTGATCTTGTCTGCCCCACGCCTTCGGGTCCTATCCCTGATGTAGGCGCAATGTTGGCCTTGTTTGAAAAGGCCAGCGGCAAAAAACCGCAGCAGATCTTCGGAAAACCAAATCCGGAGATGGTTCAGCATATCCTGGCAAAACATGCAGCCAGCCCCCAAGAAGTGGTGATGATAGGGGACCGGATCTACACAGATATGGAACTGGCATTCCGTTTGGGCTGTGATTCGATATTGGTGCTCAGCGGTGAGGCCAGGCGGGAAGATCTAGAAGGTCTCAGCCAACAGCCATCGCTTGTTGTGGAATCCCTCGGACATATCCTCCCAACCTCCCCCAGCCTCCCACCCTAAAAGGAAAACAAAATCCCAAATCTCCGCCCTCATGCGGCTCAGACGGACGGGACCTCACCTTTTTCTTTTTTCATTTAATGCACTATGAATTTGGAAATGAAGACAGGGTCATATCCCTAGAGTCTGCAGAGTCCGGGAGAGCGATTCAGGATCTTCCACATTGAGGATCTGGGGCCGCTGAGACCAGGAACGAGAGATCCTTTTCATAAGTCCGGAGAGCACCATCCCCGATCCCAGTTCAACCGTGGCTGCGATCTTCTCTTCCATAAACACTTCCATGGAACCAAACCAGAGCACACTGCTGCTAACCAGACGCTTGAGAGCATCGCGGGCCTGCTCAACTGTTGGGATGATCCGGGCATCCACATAGCTGATGAGAGGAAAACTCAAATCCCGGAATTCTACATGGTCCAGATCATAGGCAAGTTTTTCCGCCGCACTCTGCATTAGCCGGCAGTGGAAGGGAGCACTTACCGGAAGTTTCACCGCTCGGGGGGGAGCGATGATTGAAATAGCCTCTTCCACAGCCTGCTTATGACCTGCAATGACGATCTGATCGCGGCTGTTCCAGTTGGCGATCTCCACAACCCCATCCTTGACACCTTTAATGCCTTTTTCTACAACTTCATATTCTGCACCAAGGATGGCTGCCATCGCACCCACTCCGACCGGAACAGCTTCCTGCATGTATTTGCCCCTTCGGTGCACCAATGCCACGGCATCCGTATATGCCAGGGCCCCAGCAGCGACCAGAGCGGAATACTCACCCAAGCTGTGACCGGCTGCCAACCCAGGGTTGATCCCCAATAACGAAGACACGATATAGCTGACGATCAAAAGCGCAGGCTGAGTATTGTATGTCAGTTTGAGTTCGTCTTCCGGCCCCTCAAAACACAATTGGGAGATCTTAAATCCTAAGATCTCATCAGCCTGCAAAAATGCTTCTTGGGCAAAACTGGAATCTTCGAAAAAGGCTTTTCCCATGCCTACTTTTTGGGAGGCCTGGCCTGGAAAAAGAAATCCTATTTTGGTCATGTTCTTTTCCTCACTACACCCGTAGGGTAAAAAATGTTGATTATAACAGTAAGAATATTGAAAACGCTGTTGTAGGAATGACCTACTGAATAAAAAAGATACGACTTTTGCTTTATAAAAAGAAGTGTCACCATTTTATATCAATTATTCAGGAGCTTGAAGTATTCGGGATATCGTTCCGTATACAACTGAATCTCTGCTTGCCTGCGTAGGTTTTGGATCCATTCCCCCACCAAATTCCGGCTTTTATGGGCTTTAACGGCCCCCTCGATCTCTTCTAGGATCTGCATCATGGGCACAGGCTGCTCACCTCGAGCCTGTTGTTCAGGAAGATAGGTTTGATTGTAGTAAACCTCGATCTCACTCAGGCTTGCTGTTACGGTCAAACTAAAGCGCTGGTCGATTATTTTTTGATAAAGCAAGACCTCTTCACCATAGGCTCCTAATTCTTCCTCGGTAATATCGAACGTCTCGAACTGCCGGCGGATAGTTTCCTCTTCCATGTTGTTGGTTGTCGCCAACAGCCAAGCGGAAACTTCTTCCGTGGTTACGGTGAGGTCTTGACGGGCTAGGCCGATGATGAGTTTCCTTTCGATCGTTCTTTCCAAGATATCCTGGTAAGACAACTCTTCTGTTTCACCCTTATGATTATCATAAAAGCCAAAAGCCTTAGCGAGCCTAACATCGGTGAGAGTTACCACGTCGTCATTGACAATAGCCACGATCCCATCGATCGTCTCCTGGACATAGATTGTTGCTTTCCTGCTGCTGTGTACAATGGCACTTCCCGCTAAGAAACAAATAATTAAAATTCCGATTCGTCTCAACATCTTAAAATATATGACCAATGGTAATAAAAACCAGAGTCTTGGGCTTACCTTCTACTGCACCCGGATTCCATGCTAACTCCAAACGGACCGGACCTAAAGGCGAACGGTACCGCAGCCCTAAGCCTAAGGCATCCTCCAATTCGGTCAAATTCATCTTTTCCATATCGACAAACACATTCCCCTTGTCGTAAAAAACCACCCCGTATAGATTCGGGATCCGAGATGTCAGCGGAAAACTGAACTCAAAATTGAACAAAAGCAGAGCTTTCCCTCCTATGGGGTTTCCGGTGACCGGATCCTTCGGCCCCAGCTCGTCATATCGTGTTCCGCGAAACGAATTGCTTCCTCCCGCAAAAAAGCGTTCCGGGATAGGCATTCTTCCCGCCCCCAATCCCAAACGTGAGGTGAAACTGAACATCATGTCCGTCCACAAGGGTAAAAAGTGCTGATATCTCCAAAATGACTTCAAGAAATCCGACTCCGCGCCAAAAAGAGGATAGGCCCAATCCAAAGCCGTCGAAAAGAAATATCCTCTTTCTGGATTGAAAGGATTGCTGCGCCGGTCACGCAGCAAGCTCGCACCCAGAGAAGTGGTAGAATAAGGTAAAAACTGCCGACCGATCTCCTCATCTCCGATATCCAGTTCCAAGATCTTGGTCCGTACATACTTCAGTACCGGCACAACCGTCCAGTTCGCTTTACTTGTAAAGGTCCGTGCTCCGGAAAGACTGATACCCTGACGCTCGTACCGAAAACTTGTACGCTGTTCCTGGTCCCACCAAGCATTCACAAAGGTCTCCATGGGAAGCTTAAAAAAGTAGGGCTGCTGCCAGGCCGCCATAAGGCGCTTTTCTCGCACACTCAGTTGACCGACCAGGCTGAACTGGGCCGCAGTCCCAA
>JAUWSR010000104.1 GCA_030609975.1 Acidobacteriota bacterium
AAAATCGATATTTTTTACGAATTATTGAGGAGGCCTCCATGGCAAAAACATTTGCAGCGATAGTCTGTATACTGGTTTTATGGGGATGTGCACAGTCGCCGGATCTGGATGCGGTGAAGTCTCAGCTGCAGGAGCTTGATCGAGAATTTTCCCGGATGTCCTTAAAGGAGGGAACGGATGCTGCCTTTATGACCTTTATGGCGAAAGAGGGCACGGTCTATCCCTACAAGGGAGAGCCCATTGTCGGAAAAGACGCCTATCAGGACTTGATCATACGCCTGGCTGAAGCCGGGCCTAAAAGAGCTCTGCAGTGGGAGCCTCACTTCTCCGATGTCGCTCGTTCTGGAGACCTCGGCTACACTTTAGGGACCTATCGAGCTGTCCTGACCAACTCTGAGGGTACGGAGGAGGTCACAACCGGGAACTATATCACCGTCTGGAAAAAACAGGCTGATGGAACCTGGAAGTTTGTTTTTGATGGTGGAAATCAGGATTAAGCGATGGCTTGATTGCTTATCAAACTAGGTTTATGGATAATGAAAACAAATCGAGTCCTATAACGGGAGAAAAGAATGAAAAACAAGGAACTGCGTGAATCCAAAGACGGCAGATGTCCATACTGCAATTCGGACAATGTGGTGAAAACCTGCGGATTTGGAGACTTTATCTCAGCCGACAAACTCGATGAAGAAAGGATCATCACCTACAAGTGTTACAAGTGCAATAAGGGTTTTTGTGTCAAATAATTTCACTTAAGGGGAATAAGTATGAAAAATTGGATACTTCTGGGAACAGGGATAATCCTTATCCTTTTTTGGGGTGGCATCGCTCGTTCTGGGACGAAATCGGCAGTGAATTCTCTACAAATGGACTGGAAACCGGTTCAGGGGAAGATCTTAACCCGCTGGGCTCAGGATGTGAGTCCGGATTCGGTCCATTCCGAGTATCCCCGCCCGCAAATGGTCAGGGAAGAATGGTTGAACCTGAACGGGCTGTGGGAATATGCGATCCAGCCTAAAGGGAGACGCAAAGTCGAGGAATACCAAGGCCGTATCCTGGTTCCTTTTCCAGTTGAATCCGCTCTCTCCGGTGTGGGGAAGGCTGTAGGCGCAGAAAATCAGCTTTGGTACCGCAGGACCTTTGTAGTGCCGGAGGCATGGCAAACCAGGCATATCCTGTTGAATTTTGAGGCTGTGGATTGGGAAACCACAGTGTGGGTCAATGGCCAAAAGGTTGGAACCCACCATGGAGGTTATGATCCCTTTTCCTTCGACATTACTGAGGCTTTAGAAAAGGAGGGGCCCCAAGAAATGGTTCTGGCTGTATGGGATCCTACGGATATCGGCAAACAGCCCCGGGGGAAACAGGTTAGGCAGCCGCATGGGATCTGGTACACCGCAGTCACCGGGATCTGGCGCACAGTCTGGTTAGAACCCGTCAGCCCGGTTCATATTCGCTCCCTCCGGATCGAGCCCGATGTTGACGCGGAACTCGTCCGGGTGAGGGTGGAATGTCAGGGCGATGCCTCAAACTACCGGGTCATTTTTGAAGCTTCGGACGGTGAGGTTTTTATAGCTAGTGGATACGGTCAACTGGGCGAAGAGATCCGGATTTCTCTAAAAGAGCCGAAGCTTTGGTCACCGGATGTCCCTTTTCTTTACAATCTTAAGTTGAAACTGGAGGACGATTCCGGCCAGGGCATAGATGAGGTCCGTTCGTACTTCGGTATGCGTAAAATCTCGGTGGACAAGGACAAAAAGGGGATCAACCGGCTCTTTCTCAACAATCAGCCTCTGTTCCATTTCGGGCCGCTCGATCAGGGTTGGTGGCCGGACGGATTGTATACAGCAGCCAGCGACGATGCTCTGCGCTATGATGTGGAAGTGACCCGTAAACTTGGTTTTAACGCTTTGCGAAAACACGTCAAGGTCGAACCCCGGCGGTTTTATTATTGGTGCGATAAATTGGGAGTTATGGTCTGGCAGGATATGCCCAGTGGGGATACCTATATCGGTAGCCAGGATCCAGACTTGGACCGCTCGGCCGGTTCGGAAGCGCAGTTTATAGCAGAGCTCCGGGCAATGATCGACAGCCTTTTTAATCACCCCTCGATCGTGATGTGGGTTCCCTTTAATGAGGGCTGGGGGCAGTATAAAACAGAATATGTGACGGATTTCATCGGGAAACACGATCCGACCCGTCTGGTCAATAACACCAGCGGCTGGAAAGATAGAGGCGTGGGGGATGTACACGACATCCATTCCTACCCTGGACCGGCTGCTCCCAAGAATGAAGAGCACAGGGTCGCTGTCCTGGGAGAGTTCGGAGGTCTGGGACTCCCGGTTGCCGGTCACACATGGCAGACCGAAAAAAATTGGGGCTACCGCAATCTCAAGAGTCCCGAAGAGCTGACCCGGGATTATCAGAAACTGCTTAATAAATTAAAAGAGCTGATCCAAGCAGGCCTGGGAGCCGCCATCTATACACAGACCTCGGATGTTGAGATCGAGGTCAACGGCTTGATGACCTATGATAGGGCGCTCATCAAGATGGATCAGGCCCAAGTTGTTCCAGCCAACCAGGCCATCAGCAAATCTCTCAAGCAATCTCAATAATCTTTAAAAGTTCACTGGCAAGTTACGACTAAAATCTGTGATATAATGTTTTCAATGTATATTTAGGGGAGGATAGACGATGCGATTCTGGATACGCCCTCTTTACATAGTGGCTGCTGTTTTTTTTGTTTTAACACTTGTCTCAGGAGATTCTCAGGATGAGGATTACATCCTGATCAGTCCCCGGTCCGTGCAAGGAGAAGGAGCCTATGAGAACAGCCTGCAACTGCTCATTGATGGGCGTTTTGTGGATGACCAGAGTGCCTGGGACAGTGAGCAATGCATTTTTTGGCAGGACCAGGACACTACCTTTGTCATCGATCTGGGTGCTGAATTTCTAATTGTGGATATTCTGGTCCAGGTGGATGACAACGATGACTATCTCATTGAGTATTCTCTGGAAGGGAGCCAATTTACCCCGCTGTTTGTGTTTTATGAAGGTTACGGTGACACCGGGGATGGCATGGATACCATGAGTTCCAATCCCGGTGATCCCAATTTTGCTTCCCTCCCTGAGCGCAAACCGGTCCGTGCACGTTTTCTTCGCCTTTCAGCATCCAGCGGCGACGGTTCCTATGCTTTGGCTGAAGTGCAAGCCTATGGATACCCTTCTGAATCTGAGGAAGAATCATTCTCGGGTACTCTGATCGCGCCACGAGGGGTCACGGGATTCGGAAATTTTACCAATGAGGCTGCACTTCTCATTGACGAACAGGTGCTTCCCGAGGGGAGCGAATGGGACAGCCCAGACTGTGTTTCCTGGAGAGAGCTCGACACCAATTTTGTCATCGATCTGGGCCGGACTTATGAGGTCACGGGTCTCACCATTCAAGTCAGCTCTCAGAATAACTATCGCATCGACTATTCAACACACGATCAGGATTATTTCAACCTGGTGGATGTGAATGCCATGGCCGGCGACTTCGGGCGTGGGATGAATACCGTGAGCAACCTCCCCTCTGATTCGGATTATGGGCCTGGTCTGGACTTCTTCCCGGTCAGGGCACGCCACATTCGGATCTCTGCAATCGAAGGAGACGGAACGTTTGCCGTATCGGAGATCCTGATCTTCGGGAACTTCGTAGAATAAAGAGAGAGATCAGAATATATCCAACCTCCCCCAACCACCCGCCCGTGTATTTCGGATGGATATATTCAGATCCCCCAGCATCAACTTTTACTAACGGATTTAAAGCCGGAACAACCGTTACATCTCACCTGATCTTGAGGGCTGTGTTATAATAGGAAAACTCAGGTGGGAAAAGTTTAAGACCTTTAATGGAACATTACGATGGAACAAAAAGAAATACAGCAAATACAGGCTGATGTACTCATTATTGGCTCCGGCCCGGCCGGTTCGACCGCTGGTCTGTATTGTGCACGTTCCGGCCTTAAGGTGATCGTGCTTCAGGGAAAGGGTGCTTCTCGTCTATCCCTGGATTATCTTGTGGAGAATTACCCTGGATTCGTCTCCATCCAAAGTGGTGAGCTCCTGGCCAAATTCAAAGAACATGCTCAGCATTTTGGAGCCAAGTTTATGGAGGCGGATGCTATCGATATCAATCTTTCCATGGATCCCAAATTCGTGGCCACTCGTGAGTTTCTGATCGAAACCGGAGCGGTGATCATTGCTACGGGTCGTATGTCAGGAAAGAAAAAGATGATCCCTGGAGAAGAGACCTTTGTGGGGATGGGAGTCAGCTACTGCGCTACCTGTGATGGACCTCTTTATCGAGGCCGAAAGATCCTGGCGATCGGAAATGATGAGGAAGCTGCGGAAGATGTGATGGCACTGTCTCAAATGGGTGTCGAAGTGCGCTGGTTGACTGGAGACGGGCAGCCGCTGCAGGTTTCCGAAAAGATCGCTGCAGACCTCGCCAAAAACAATATCTCTGCTGAAATCGATTCGATCGTGTCTTCCATTCATGGTCAGGGACGCGTGGAAAAAGTTGTGATTGAAGAAAAGGGTGAAGAGCGGGAGCTCGAGGTCGATGGAGTCTTTATCTTTCGGGAGATGCCGCTGTCCTCTCTTTTCGGTCGATCCGATCTGGGTTTCGATCACAAGCAGTGCCTGATCACCGATGGCTCCCAAAAGACCAATCTGGAAGGCGTTTTTGCTGCCGGGGATATCACCTGTGGCGGTATGCAGATCGTTACAGCCGCGGGAGAAGGTGCCCGAGCGGCCATGGCTGCGCTCAAATATCTGCGCCAGAAGAATTGAATCGACCTCTAAACCCAAATTTCACTTTAATTCACCCCTGAAATCATCCTCAAGGGGGATTGTTAAACCCCTCACTCCCCCTTACTATATCTTTAGTTCAGGGAATACTGTGTGGTGTGGAGACATTAACATGAAAAAAAGACAGGCCCTTGCCATTGCATTCTGTCTGGCGTGTACTCTTGTCCTGGGTGCGCAGGAAAATAAGATCAAAGTCGTAACGCAAACAGCCAATATTCATATCGAACCTCATAGAACCAGTACCGTCATAGAAACCGTAAAACGAGGAACGATCCTGACACTCTTTCAAAGCGGCCACCAGCAGAAGGCCTGGTATTATGTCTCTTTTTATTCCGAAGAAAAATGGGCCACGATCACGGGATTTATTGAAGCCGTAAAGGTAAATCTGGTGGGAGGCGAACAGCCTCCAAAGGAAGTGGAAGCAGAAGCTGCTGTCCAAGAGGTTGAAGTGGAAAAAGCAGGAGTCTCCGTCGAGGAAAAAAAGAAAGAAACAGAAGTGAAGACTGAAATAGGGGAAACACAGAAACAGGAATCTCCTCTGGTCAGAGTTTCAGGAGAGGTCCGAGTTATTGGCGGTGACGCCCTCCTGCGCGCAACGCCCAGCGAAGAATCACGCATGCTGGCCAAAATGCCGTCAGGTACACCGCTGGAGCTGACGGGCAAGAAAGGCGATTGGTTTCGTGTGAAGTATTCCCAAGAAGAAGGCGTTGTCGTGGTAGGATTTGTCCACCAGGCTAATGTCTCGATGTTCGCACAAGAGGAAGTGATCGCCGAACAAGCTGTGGCGAAAGATGAGAAACCTGAAGAAAAGGCTGAGGAAGTTACACCCCCTGATCCGGAACCCCCGGAAATCCATGCAGCCAAGCCCATGGGCATAGAAATGCCGGGCTTCAGCGTAGGCCTGATGGGAGGATATGCCCTTCCTTCAGAAGAGGGTTATGGCGGAGCCTTTGCCTTCGGCTTCTCGTTGACATACCGGGCGACTCCGAACATAGCGGTGGAAGTCAGTGGAATACGCTATCAAAGCCAACTCGAAGGAAGTTCCCAAGGTCTGAGCCGGGGAAAGCTAGCGGTGTTTCCAATTTTCCTGAGCCTGAAAGGGCGTTACCCGCTTAACGAACGTTTGGCGCCCTATGCCGTTATTGGTGCAGGCTATTTTTTCAATTCCTTCGTTTTGTGTGATTGTATCCAAAGCGAGTGGAATACCGTGGGTTTCGATGTCACGGAAGAGGTGGAAAATTCAGCAGGCTTCCACGTGGGAGTGGGGCTGGATTATTTCGTTATGCCGAACTTCTCCGTGAATATCGATATCCGTTATCTCATGAGTAAAACCAAAGGTTCCTGGTCATTCACCGATCAAATCGGGGGAACGGCGGTATCCGGAAGCCTGGATGATCTGAACCTGAACACGCTGGTGTTGGGAATCGGCGTTAAGTTCTTTTTCTCGTTATTTTAAGGGGGCAGCATGAGTCAGATTAAAGACCGAAAAAAAACGTTGGGGATCAGCGTGGTGCTTTTAGTTGTGTTGCTGCTCACGGCACCTGAATTGTCTCCACTCAAAAAAGATACAAATGATGGCGATTACCACCCAAGGGTGGAGTCGTCATTGTGGCAGCTCTATCAAGTTTATTTTTCATCCGGGAAAAAAGCGGCAAGGACCTTTGCCAGGCAGCATGGTCTTGTTTTTGAAAATGGCCGTGTCCAGATCGTGGCCGAAACCGATCCTGAGCCTTCGGTCCAAGATATCAAAGTGTTGGTCGAAGTTTTAGGATATGAAATAGAGGCTTTAGGGGGCAGGATTGAGACTTCCTATCGACACATGGTCCAGAATTCGGTTCCCATCGAGTCTCTGCACATTTTGGCGGATTTTCCCCCCACACATTATCTCAGGCCTCCTCTTAGGCCCATCCCTCTAACAGTGAGTGAAGGCGTAGATAGAACAGGTGCCGATTTATGGCAAGGATTGGCCGCCTACCGGGGAGGGGGACAGGCTGCAAAAGTCTGTGTCTTGGATGTCGGTTTCCAGGGTTATGAAACTCTTCTGGGCACGGAGCTGCCCGCATCGACAGAGGTGGTATCCTTCCGAGCGGATGGAGATATCGAAGCCAACAATCCTCATGGGACCGCCTGCGCTGAAATCGTGCATGATATGGCGCCGAATGCCCAACTGGTTTTAGTTAACTTCGGCACCGATGTCGAGCAGCACAAAGCTGTGGAGTGGCTCGTGAGCAGCGGCGTCGAGATCATCTCATACTCCAGTGGTTGGCTCTCTGCAGGAGCCGGGGATGGAACCGGGCCGATCTGTGAGGATGTAAACACTGCTCAGAAGGCTGGTATCCTTTGGATTTCTGCTGCCGGCAACAGTGCAGAGTCTCACTGGCAGGAAAAGTTTCGCGATAAGAACGGGAACGATTGGCATGATTTTAACCGATCTTTCAAAGATGAAGGTGAATTCTTTGCTATTTATGTTGAGAAAGGCGAAAAGTTTTCTATTTGGCTTAACTGGGATGATTGGGGAAGCTGGGATGGATCCAACTATTCAGGCTCTGAAGGAAACGATTACGACCTCTATCTCTACAATGCAGATTTTAACGAGATAGCGAGCTCAAAGAATAAGCAGGCCCAAGGCGCTCTCCCCATCGAGGGGATTTCTCAGAAGCCCAAGGCAAGGGGCTGGCGTTATATTCGGATTCATAAACGTTCTGCTCCCAGAGATTGCCGGCTTGAGTTGTTCTTCACCGGGGCTAAAGACCTGGAACACGTGAATCCCTATGGAAGTCTCAATGTTCCGGCGGATTCTCCCTATGCCCTGGCTGTAGGTGCCACGAGTTGGGTGGATGATGATTTTCACGTTTACACATCACGCGGCCCCACCAGCGATGGACGGATCAAGCCGGATCTTGTCGCTCCCTCTGGGGTCTCTACCGAAATCTATGGGAAATATGGCTTCTATGGCACTTCTGCCTCTGCTGCTCACGTGGCAGGTGCTGTAGCCCTGATGAAGGAGAAAAGCCTGTATTCCATGGAGCAGATCTTGGAGATCCTGTTATCACGTACCCTGGATCTGGGGCCCGACGGCAAAGACAATCTCTACGGCCAAGGTCGTCTCAAACTCGATAAATAGAAAGACTGCCCCCTTTTCAGGGGAATTGGGGAAATTTGGCGGATTAAAAAGAGGACAGTCTTCTGGTCGGGGCCAGAGAGGAAGTGTCAGGGGAAAAAAAAGGAGGGAGAATCTCTAGACCCGATCTATAATAAAACTTGCCTTTGGTTGGCGTTTGCTTGTGACCTGCCTTACCCATGATACTCTTATTAAATGCAGGATTAATGCCAAATCTTCTGTTTTTCTAAATGGTTGATAATTAAAGGGATAAACGATTTTTACAGGGGCATACTCTTACCTAGATTCTTTACATCTGTAAACAACTTTTACACGGCACTCAAATACCGCAGGACAACAACCAGTCCAGAGGCCGCCGCAGCCAAGAGCACAGCGGGCCGTATAAATCCTTTGTCTAGGATTTTTGATGTGCGGCACGAAAGAAAAAAGCCCAGGAAGATCCCCGGGAAAAGCACCAGGGCCAGCTGCAGCTCTGTCCTACCGAAGCGGCCGATGATTATGAGGGTCACAAGCCCGATGATGGTTCCGAAGACAAAAATACTGGAAAGACTGCCCCGCAGCCGCGGTCCCTTTTGATGCTGGTAGACCAGGGCCATGGGGGCGCCGCCAATAGCGGAGGTGGTTCCCATTAGACCGGAAAATATCCCTGCACCAACCAGGCTGGATCTATTCAGAGGAAGAGACAGTCCTGCTGCGCTCATGAGGATGGCCAGTAAGACCATGATTCCCACCCAAAGCGAGATGTCTTCCCGTGGGATGAGCAACAGGACCAAGGCTCCCAGCATACTGCCCAAGGCCCGGCCTGCGATAGCCCAGCCTATTTCCCGGAAGTTGATAGCATGGTGCTCCCGGTAGGCAAGAAGCAAAGTCAGGCACAGGGCTGCCAAAAGCACCGGGCCGGGAACAAACTTGGGGTCGATCAAAACCAGGATCGGAACACCGATCAGCCCCAATCCGAAGCCGATGGAGCCTTGCAGAGTAGCTCCAAGAGTCGTGATAAAAAAGGCCAAGAGGGCATCAAGGTATTCAACTGGAAGATCCATACTTGATAATATTATCATAGATAGGCTACAACGGACAGGGCCTCCCAATGAAAGGAAGCATCCTCAAAACCGTGATTGATGTATAGATGGCTATGTTACGTAGAATTTGGGGAAGATATGAGCGACATCGGAAGATTTAGCCTTCCCGAACTGTTTTTGGAGGGAACCCGTCGAAGTCGGGCTCGAGGACTGTTGTGAGCACGAGATGATCTTTAACTCGGCTGGAGTGTATCTGAGGTTAAGGTAGCGCGGGATATGTAAACATGCGGAGTTCCGCAGAGCCGAGAAAAACAGAGAGGGAATGGCGTTAAAAATCTGACCGGAGCGAAGCCATCCCCAAATTCGAGTATCATCACGGCGGATGCTTATTCAATGAGATCTTCTAGAGAAGTGGTTTTGAGATAGTTAATAGGAATATCGGCAGGATTCCGGCTTACTGAAAGCCTTCCAATAATGAGGTCTTGGAAACAGTCGTTTCCACGGCGTCTTCTTCCTTGAGCTCGGCATCGACGCCAATTATAACAGCTGCGTTCTCATAGATCTGTTTGAGGAGCTTTTTAGACTCCTGGAGTTCTACCAGGATTGCCCGTGTTTTTTTTAGCTCTTGTTCCATCTCAGCATCGACACCGTCAAGTTGACTTTTAGCCTGGTCCATGGTCTTGCGGTAAAGGGCTGTTTGATCTTTGTCTAATGTCATTTTTGTCCCCATTTACACCATTTATTTAGTCGGCGCGGGACACTTGAAGTTGAGAGCTGGAAACAATCGGTCGATCCAAAGCCCTGGTTGTAAATCCATTATTTTTACGCTATTTTAGACATACCTGAAATATCCACTCAGGCCAGGGCTAATTCAGACTGAAGGAAGGTATACTGATGAAAAATAAAAGCTATCTCGCATCATTGATATTTACCCTGGGAGTAATAGGATGTTTGTATATATCCTGCGGAAAAGCAACTGAGGCCGACAAAACTCTTTTGGATATGACCTATGTCTACGATTCAGGGACGATCTATTGGCCTACGGCCAAGCACTTTGAGTTGAACAAGCTTTCTTGGGGAATGCCCTGGAAAGGTGCGATCACCGAGCAGGGAACGCTTCGCCTCGTCGCCACCGGGCCGGGACAAATCCACGCCGCCGCCTTCGAACTAAAACCCACAAACCCAACGAACCCGCCCAAATAGAACACTTTCAAAACGCATTTTCGCCGCAGGAATCGATATGAATATGATTGACACACATTGCCGCTTGACTTTTTGCTAATTTCACAAAAATCCTGTATCATTGTAGCTCTCGCTGCGTCATATATGATAGTGACCGCAAAATTTTGGCCCGGATACCGTAATATGAAAATCTATATCTCGCACATAATAGTCCTCCTCGCCTCTATCTTGCCGGCCGGCCAGAGCACATACGCCCTTCCAACAAGTAAACAAACCCAGGAACTCGCCATTCCAACAACGATGGAACAAATCGAGGAAATAATTGCCAAAGAGGCGGACGCCCAGCTTGAAATGGACGTTAAGTGGCGCCAGCTCCATAAACTCGATACCCTCGACGAAAACATCAAACTTGCCATCAACTGCATGCGATCCGACCCTGGTCTGCCATTCTTAATGTATAATACGGAAATCGGAGTCCAGCTTACCAAAGATGCAAAATCATTTCTCATCAAGCATCGCGAAGCTGCCTTGCCCCATCTGATCGAATTCGTCGAAGCCCCAACCAT
>JAUWSR010000316.1 GCA_030609975.1 Acidobacteriota bacterium
ATCGTGTTCGACTTCGCAGATGCGCTGATCTTTGAGGGCGAAACCGGCCCCTATCTTCAGTACACGGTGGTACGGATCAACAGTATCTTCCGAAAACTTAAGGATGTGGACGGTTTCACAGAGGAGAGCTTGGAAACACTCATCCAGAAAAGTGATTTCCCTCTGGAAAGCTTGCCTGAGAGCGAAGCTTCAAATTTCTGGGAGCTCGTACTATACGCTTCTCAACTGGATGAGGAAGTGCTCCATTCCCTGCATTCCCTGGAGTTTTTGCACCTGGCAAAATACACCTTTAACCTCTGTCAAAAGTTCAACGGTTATTACCACAAATACTCCATCCTGAACGAGAAGGATCCGGATCTAAAGGCTATGCGCATCGCGACCATCGCTTTCATCCGCGAAACGCTAAAAACCGCTCTGGAACTCATGGGCATCCCCCAACCAGACCGGATGTAAGGTCCGTATGATTAAGGTCGAACACATAACCAAAACCTACGGTGACCTTCTAGCCGTTGACGACCTCAGCTTTTCCATAGAAAAAGGCAAGATATGGGGACTGCTGGGCCCCAATGCCGCAGGCAAGACCACCACCATGCGCATCCTCACCGGCTACCTTTCTCCCAATGAGGGCTGCGCCACCGTGGCTGGATTCGATATTCTGAGTGAGGCAAAAAAGGCGAAAGCGTCCATCGGCTATCTCCCCGAATATGTACCGCTCTATACTGAGATGACCGTGACCGAATATCTCAGTTATGTGGCCGCCCTCAAGCTGATTCCGCAGAAAGAGCGCAAAGGGGCCCTGGAAAGATCCCTTGAAAAATGCGGTTTGCAGGAGGTTCAAAAAAGGCTGATCCGAAACCTGTCCCATGGATATAAGCAGCGCGTAGGGATCGCCCAAGCCCTGATCCATGATCCGGCCGTCCTGATCCTGGATGAGCCCACGGTTGGCCTCGATCCGGCTCAGATCAAGGAGATCCGGGAGCTCATTAAATCGCTCAGAGGTGAGAGAACCATCCTGCTCTCCACACACATGCTGGCCGAAGTCACTCAGATCTGTGATGGCGTGGCCATTATCAACCGGGGAAAACTCGTAGCATGCGGATCACTTGCGGAGCTGACGTCATCTTTTAAAGAAAACGAACGGACACTGGTAAAACTCAAGATCACAGGGAAATCCATCGCCAATCTTTTACAGAATCTTCCAGGCGTTAAAAGCGTCAGTTTGACACAAGAAGGAATCCTGGTGGACTGGAATCCTAACCAGGACCCTAGAGATGAAATCGCCCGTATCATCGCCGAGAATAAACTCGGTCTTATCGAGATCCGACCAAAAACAATGAGTCTGGAAGACCTCTATCTTAAAGCCATCTCCGGGGAGACGCAACAGTGAGTCAGGTCTTGTCGGTCTGCAGGAAAGAGATCCGGGCCTATTTCACCTCTCCCATCGCCTATGTGGCAATCACAGTGTTTCTGATCCTGGTTGGGTTCTTTTTCTACACTTCTATCAGTTGGTTCAACCTGCAGAGCATTCAGATATCCCGCTATCCCGAACTCCTGGCTCAAGTCAACATCAATCAGATGGTCTACACACCTCGATTCAGCAACATCTGTTTGATCCTGATCTTCCTGGTCCCACTGCTGACGATGCGGCTGCTAGCGGAAGAGAAAAAGAACCGAACAGATGAACTGCTGCTTACCTCTCCCCTGTCCATATGGCAGATCATCCTGGGGAAATATCTGGCTTCGCTCTTTTTCCTTTTGATCTTGCTGCTGCTCACGGGTGTGCTGTCGATATTTACCTTTTTGTGGGGAAATCCGGAGCCGGCTTCCATCCTGACCGGCTATCTGGGATTGGTACTGCTCGGGGCTGCTTTTTTAGCCATCGGTCTCTTTTTCTCATCGCTGACCGAAAATCAGATCGTGGCGGCCTTTTTGACCATAAGCACCCTGATGCTCCTCTGGGTACTAAACTGGGCCTCCTATGCCCTCAGCAGCCCCTGGAGGGATGTTTTAAACCACATCTCCTTTATGCAGCATTTTGCAAACTTTGCCACCGGTGTGATCGATTCGGCGGATGTGATCTATTATCTCAGCATAACTTTTCTGGGGCTGTTTCTTACCCATACGGTTTTGCGCTTCCAGAGGTGGAGATAGGATGAAACGCCGGTCCTTCCTATTCTCAGCCCAATTCTTCCTTGGGATCCTGATCGTCGCAGCTGTGATATTGATAAATTATCTGTCTGCCCACTATGGATATAGAAAAGACTTCACTGAATCCAAACTCCACAGCCTTTCTGAACAAACACTGTCCATTCTTCATGATTTGGAAGACAACATCGACATCAAGTGTTTTATGCGGGGAGATCACTACAGTCGAGCAGCCGTTGAGCATATGTGCAAACTCTATGCTCGCTCTTCCTCCCATATTCGCTACGAATTCATCGAGCCCGATACCAACCCGGGTTTAATGAAACGCTACAATGTGAGCGGCGAAGGGATACTTGTATTCGAGAGTGGTGAAAAGGAAAGAAGAACAGCGAGCTATTTTGAAGAGGATTTCACAAGCGCCATCATCCAACTCACTCGAGATACCGCCAAAACCATCTATTTGCTCTTAGGTCACGGAGAAGCTTCGGTCGAACCAAGCGCTGAAAAGAGTTATTCAACGGCAAAGACCGAGTTGGAAAAAATGGGCTACTTGGTTCAGCTGCTCCACCTGGCTGTACCTGAACAGTTCCCCCAGGATATCGACCTTTTGATCGTTCCCGGCCCGGACAACGACCTTTTGCCTGCGGAATTGGAAAGACTCAGACAATACCTCTGGTCAGGCGGACGGGTATTCTTCATGTTGGACCCGGAAGTCACCCCCAGTTTTCAGGACTTTCTCGCAGAATTTGGGATCGAGCTTTTTGACGATGTGGTCGTGGACATGGTTTCCCGTAAGCTGGGAGGCGACTATTTTATGCCTGTTGTCAATGAATATACACCTCATCCCATAACCCAGCGCTTTCAGTTCGCAACCTTTTTTCCCTATGCCCGCTCTGTCAATGTGAGTCATGTGTTGCCCGAAGGTATCGCAGCCCTGGTTTTAGCCCGATCCAGCGCCAACTCCTGGTCGGAACGGCAGATGGATCAGCAGGAGGTCTCCTTTGATAACACGCAGGACCAGGCGGGGCCCATCCCTCTTGCGGTTGTCGCCACCATTAAGGCAGTAGCCGCATCAGATGCTGCTGGACAAATTCAAATACAAGCTGAAGGCCGAATCGCTGTCTTCGGAGATTCCGATTTTGCCAACAACACCTACTACAACCTTTCCGGCAACGGCAATCTCTTCCTCAACACGGTCAACTGGCTGACCGAGGAGACAGATCTTATCACCATCCAACCTCGGACCTCTCATCCCCGGACCATTTCGCTCTCCCC